>CAZEGG010000234.1:0-6050 GCA_964511755.1 uncultured Desulfobacteraceae bacterium
GCGCAAAGCGTGTCTCCAGGCCCTCTTCAGCGATGATACGAAGGGCTTCCCGAAGCCCATATATCATATTTATGGGAGCGGTATGGTGATATTTCCGTTCGGCTCCCCAGTAGCTGCTCACCATGCTCATGTCCAGATACCAGCTCACCACGGGCGTCTTCCTGTTTGCTATGGCTTCCATCCCTGCCGCACTGAACGAGACCGGAGAAAGACCCGGAGGGCATGAGATGCATTTCTGGGTCCCGCTATAGGCTGCATCGATCCCCACGGCGTCCAGCGAAACTTCCATCCCCCCAAGGGAAGTCACCATATCCACCAGGAACAGGGCGCCGCACTCCTTGGCAATGGCCGAGAGGTCTTCCAAAGGCTGGCAGACCCCGGTGGAGGTCTCCGCATGGACCACGGCAATCACTTTGGGATTCTTGCCTTTGGCTGCATCCCGAACCGCCTGTGGGTCCACGGTGCGGCCCCATTCGGCATCGACCCTGAAGAGCTTCCCTCCGATGCGATGCACGATATCGCACATCCTTGTTCCGAACACCCCGTTCACACAGACGATCACTTCGTCGCCCGGCTCCACGAGGTTCACAAAGCAGGTCTCCATGCCCGCGCTCCCGGTCCCGGAAACCGGTATGGTAAGCGCGTTCTCCGTCTGGAAAAGGGACCGCAGGAGCTGTTGGGTTTCATCCATAACAGCCAGGAAATAGGGGTCGAGGTGCCCGATGCAAGGGGCCGACATGGCCTGCAGGACCCTCGGGGGGACATCGCTCGGGCCCGGCCCCATGAGCACACGCTGACCCGGATCAATATCTCTGTAGTTTGCAGCTTCCACCATCATTTAGACCTCCGAAATATGGTATTTAAGAATGAGAGGCTCTGAGCAAAACGAGGAACTGTCAGGGAAGGTCCTCTTCTTCATAGAGTGAGTGAGTATATGCGAGGCGTGCGGTCCTGTCAAGGAAGGGCCCCCTGGAGACTCATGCAGAAGAATCGCCAATCTGCTCCTGCTCCACAATGGTTTCCGTCAGCCGGATATTTTGCTCCTCATACGCGGCAAGAAGGGATTCGAAGCAGGCCTTCTTCTGACCGATGAATTCCGGTGGAGAAATACCCTTTCTGTCAAAAAGGCCTTCCAGGACCTGCATCCCCATCGCGGCGGCAGTATAGCCGGTAGTCCGGGCCATCGCGGTGGTTCGGGTCGCGCAATCGTACCTGTCTACCAGATCGTACACGTATGTAGTCTTGCTGCCTGTCTTGTGCCCGTCCATCAGGACCCTCATGATTGTCACGTCTTCTTCACCTTCCGCCAGTCTCCACTCATCGAAGAGAAGTTTTGAGGTGAGGGCGATCGGCGCCACCGGTGTCCCATTGATCTCTACGGGCTCCTTATCGAACAGCCCGGTTTCCCTGAAAATCCGCATCAGTCCGGCGTGACCCGGGTAACGGAGTGTTTTTTCTTTCATGAAAGGAAGCGCAAGGGTCTTCTGCAAGGTTCTGAGACCATCCGTGTTGAAGGCCTCCAGGGTCCCCAGCCCGGGAAAATCCATGAGTTCCGCTTCCGAGAGAGCAGGTTTCACCACATCCCTGCCGCCTTCTCTCATCCGGCAGGGCCGGGTATATTCCTCCAGCACGTCTACAGGAGAGAAGACGGCCTTGTACTCAAAGGGCCATTTCCGCACAAGAGGCAGTCCCCCCACGTAGCAGGCATAGGAATCAACCTCGCTCAGTACCGTACTCACGTGTCCCGCTATAATGTTGCACAGGCCGGGAGCAACGCCGCAATCCACAACCGCAGTCACTCCTTCCTTTTTTGCCAAATCGTCCAGAAGAAAAGGATCCTCGTTGAAAAACGAGATGTCGACCACATTCTTCCCCGCCTTGATGGCCTTCTTCAGCGTATCAAACCCCATAAATCCCGGGACAGCACAGATCACGAGTTCGCTTCCGGACACCAGTGCATCGAGCGACTCCGTCTTAAGAAGATCCACCCGGATTCCTTCCACAGACACGTCGGCTTCCAGCCTTTTCAGGGCCGCGCCATCGGAGTCCACGGCATTCACTCCGAGGCCCTTCTTTTTCAGGTATTCTGCGATGGCGCTCCCAATCATACCGGCGCCCAAGAGTGTCACCTGCATTCGATTCCTCCTTTTCAACGCATCATATACCGGCTAAAACCGCAGCTCAAACCGCTGCTCTTTGACCTCTTTCCCCCACTGGGTGCCATACTGTTCCGAAACCAGCTTGAACCCGCTCTTCTCGTACAGGTGCCTCGCAGCGTGCAGTCCCTCGAATGTCCAGAGGTAGCTGCGCTTGTATCCCTTGGTCCTGCAAAAATCAACTGCCGAATCAATGAGTCGAGAGCCGAATCCTTTTCCCCGCAGCCGGTCCGAAACGATGAACCACCGGAGATGCGCCCCTTCCGTCTCCCTGTGGATGCCGTCCATGGCTATGGAACCCTCTATCCGGCCTTCCCGCATCACCACCAGCAGCCTGTCATGAGAGGCATCGTACCGCCCGAGGAATTCCACGAGGTCGGCGGCCACCTTTGCTTCGAAAGGGAGTCCGAAATTCCAGTGCTCGTGGTAGTAAAGGGCATGCAGTGAAACAATCCCGCCGATTGCTCCCGGAACATATCCTTCAGCTATTCTGATGTCCGGCATACAAGCTTCTCCTCAGAAGTCGCGAACCAGCGTATCGGCTCAATGACGCTCCTGTTCCGCCAGCAGGGAATCATAGACCTCCTGATGATACGGCACGGGAATACCGTTCTCCCGTGCATACCGGACGATATATCCCGTGAAAGTGTCAAGTTCGGTCTTCTTCTTTGCCTTCTCGAAATCCATCTGTAAGGATGTCTTGGTCCCGTAGGCAAAAGATGCCACCCTTTCCAGTGCAACTTCACACACGTTGTCAGGAAATCGGACGCCCTGTGCCCGGGCAACATGCTCCACTTCTCTCATCAGACCGCTCAGGTAGGACTTGCCGAGGCCATCCTCCAGGAGCTGCCCGGATGTCTTTTTCAGGAAGGTGGTCGCGCTTGCGAGGGGAGAGACAAAGATGTATTTTTCCCAGACCGCCGTCCTTATATCAGTGCTGTATTCCGCATCAATACCCGCATCTGTGAATATCTTTTCAACGGTCTTATATCCTGCCCGGCCGCCTTTTTCCGCCCCGAAAATGAGCTTGCAGCTTCCCGACGCCTGGCGGACAAGGCCCGGCGTTTCAATAAATGAGCTTATGTAGACACACCCGTTCAGGACGGTGGCCTGTGGAAAATTTCTCCCCAAACGCTCTGCGTTATCCACCCCGTTGAGGACCGTGATGATCACTGTCCGGCCGGTGACATTTTCCCGGAGCGTGGCTGCACTCTCCTCCAGGTCATAGGTCTTGACGCAGAAGAGCACCAGATCGAAAGGCCCCAGTTCGCCGGGCTCATCCGTTGCCAGGTGCGGTCTTGCGGTGAATGTTTCCGCCGCCGAACGGACCCGAAGTCCATTTTCCCGGATCTTCTCCAGGTGCTCGCCTCTTGCGATGAAGATGATCCTGACAGCAAGGTTCCCCGCGTAATGGCGCGCCAGCATTCCGCCGTAGTATCCGCCCACCCCCCCGATTCCCACTACTGCTATGTCCATGAACCAGCCCTCCTCCCAGCTGCTTCAAAACTTACTCGAGTAAACCGGAAATGACCAATGTCAAAGCTCAAATGCCAAGTGGAATCCAGATGTATCAAAACTCATGGTTCCTCCCGCCGGCGCTACAAAAGAAGTCGATTTTTCGGGGAACGGGTCTCCCCTGCGGAGATGACACGAATAGCCGGCCTCCCTTTCACCGGGCACCTATTCTCACATATGCCGCAGCCGACGCACAGCTTGAGATCTACAAAGGGGACCTGAAGCACCCTCTTTCTGCCTTCGCGGGTCTCCAGGTCCGTTTTCCTCAGATAGATGGCTTTCGGAGACGTAGGACAGTGCTCCTCGCAAACGATACAGGGCGCGTTTCCGGACCACGGCAGGCACCTGCCCCTTTCCACGTACGCCGAGCCGATCCTGATGGGCTTTTCTAGCTTTTCTTTCACCGAAATTTTTCTGATTGCCCCGGTCGGACAGACACTTCCGCAAAGGGTGCACGTGTATTCACAGTACCCGAAGCCCATGATTAATTTTGGAGTCCAGAAGCCGGACATACCCGCTTCGCCCACTGTCGGATTGATGGCATTGGTAGGACAGACCTTCATACAGAGGCCGCATCGCTGGCAAACCGTGAGAAATTCCTTTTCCTCCAGGGCGCCGGGCGGCCGGATAAGCCCGGCATTTGAAACCTTGTCTCTCTCCCCGCCGAGCCTTCCCAAGAACGGAATGGATATCCCCGCAAAAATGCCACCCAGGACCGCACGTCGTCCCATATCGGGCCCTCTGTTCCGGCCGAAAGACCAGCCAAGACGAAAGGCCAGCGCATTTTCCGGGCATACCTGAAAACAGTTGAAGCATGCAAGGCATTCGGCGCGGTCCCACTCCTGCCCCGGCACGGGCGTTGCGGCGCCCTGGCAGTGGCTGGTACAGCGGCCGCATCCGGTGCATCTTTCTTCCGCTTTCTCGAGCCGAAGAAGGCTGAAACGCGAAAAGAGCCCCAGCAGTGCCCCGAGGGGACATAAAAAGCGGCACCAGAAACGCGGCCTGATCCTGTTCAGGAACAGGAGGAACAGAAAAAGCGCACCGATGAACCACCCGGTCTGATACGCCTGGAGTTCATACCCGAAAATCGGAGAGACCAGAGATTCGGAACCATACCCGAGGAGGTTCAGAAACCTGAAGTGGCTTTCCGCCATGGCCTGAAACAGGGAATGCATAGCCGCCCCCGTTCCCGGGAGGATGGCAAGGGCCATGGAACGAAAAAAGAAACAGATGGGGTCCAGGAGACCCGAGAGGTTGAGGCCCAGGAGAGACCCCGCCAGGAGCGTGAAAAGAACGAAATACTTGATCCGTTGGCCCGGGCTTTTTTCATTCGCCTTTCCCATTCCGGCGCCTTTGCGTGCGGGCTTCAGAGACCCTGCCAGGTGATGAATGGTGCCGAACGGGCAAATGAAACCGCAGAAAACACGGCCGAGAAGAAGGGTGATCAGCAGGACCCCGGCGCCCCAGAGAAAACCGCTTACAAACCGATGCCCTGAGATCAGGGAAGACAGTCCCACGAGCGGGTCCATATGGAAGAAGAACCCTACGGGGTAATCAAGCGCCAGGTTTTGCCGGCCGGGCGCTCCGAGGGAATACTGGAGGTATATGTTCTGGGGAAGCCGGCTCTCCACGAGAAGGAAAAGAAAGAGCAGCAGAAAGAAACTCTGGCTGATTCTTCTCAACCAGACCAGGTGTCTTGCTTTCACAGGGAGACCCTTTTCAGGTCCAGCGACCCGAAATCAGAAGTCCCGAGTCCCCATTTCTCGCCGAGCCGCACAAAACCGAGATCTCCTGGTTTCTTCCCGAAAAGAAGCGCGGCCCTGGCATCGGCAGCGACAGGGTCATCGCTCAGGATGAGGGTATTCTTCTTTGCCACATACGCCTCGCTTCCGCCGGAAGGCCCATTTCTCGTCATAATTCTTACGGCATCGATAAGGGTCACGGTGGGCTTGAAGAACTGAGTCAGGTCCACCATGCTGTCGTTAATGTCCTGGTGAAGGGACCACCTGCCTCCCCCGACGCCGCCGATCCAGTTTTTCATCCCCAGGGTGAGCATGCTGAGGGAATGGTGTTTTGCCACCGGTATGTTGATGAGTTTATCCGCTTCCACCAGGGGAATAAACACGGGCCACACATCCAGTCTGTTGCCCCTGATCTTCATGTCCCGCATGAGAGATGACCGCGGATATACCAGGTCCGCACCTGTCTGTTTCGCCACCAGTCCGGCGCCCGTAATGGCGAAACACCTCCTGGGATCCTGAATGGTATGATCGGCGATCCGGACTCTCTTCGCTCCTGCCGCCTGACAGAGTTCTATCACGGCTTTCAGGACTTCCGGGTTGGTAGTGGCCGCAAGCGCAGGGACCCTCGCCCAGGAAA
>CAZEGG010000235.1:0-6011 GCA_964511755.1 uncultured Desulfobacteraceae bacterium
TCGTCGCCATCATGGCCGCCGCCCTTGCCGCTCTCAAGGTTCTCGGCCTTTGGGGGCAGAAAAAGGCAGCATAAGCTCTTCAAATTGTGCGACCGGTCGCTGCGTATCACCTTATCGCACTTATCCTGATTTCAATAGCCGGGCCTTGCACCCCTGAAACTCATCGCAGCAGGAGCGCTCGAACTCCCTTTTCTATTCTCTTGAGCGCTTCGCGGATGCTTTCCAGATCCAGGGCAAATGATATGCGCACGTACCCTTCTCCTCTCTTGCCGAAGATGCTCCCCGGCACCACCGCGACCTGGTGTTCTCTTACGAGATACCTGGCGAACTCCCATGAGGTCATCCCGCACCCCGATATGTTCGGAAACGCATAGAAAGTCGATTCCGGGAGGATGCACGATATGCCTTCAACAGCGTTTAACCCTTCGTAGATGACTTTTCGTCTTTTTTCATACTCCTTGACCATACTACGGGTCGAGTCCTGTGGTCCTGTGATCGCGGCCAGGGCAGCCCTCTGGGATACGGCCGTCACGCCCGAGACCATGTGCTCCATAAGTTTTTCCATTTCATCGATGAGCCCTTTCGGGGCAACCGCATATCCTACCCGCCATCCTGTCATGGCATACGATTTGGACAAGGTGAAGGCTGAAATCGTCCTTTCCTTCATGCCCGGCAACGATGCAGGGCTGACATGTCTTCTCTCGTCAAAGATGATATGCTCATACGGTTCGTCCGAGAGAACCAGGATATTGTTCTCCTGCGCTACCTTAGTAATTTCCCGTACTATTTCCTCATCCAGAACCGCGCCGGTAGGATTGGCAGGAGAATTGAGAATCAGGAGCTTGGTCTTTTCAGTAATCGCGGATCTTATGTCATCCGGGTCCACTTTGAAGAGATTTTCCTCATGCGCCGGGACCGGCACCGGCACCCCCCCAAACAGCCTGACCTGTGAATAATAATCGTACCCCGGATCGATGAGAAGTACCTCTTCTCCGGGCTCAATGAGGTGCAGGATGGCGTTGAAAATGACCTGCATGGCACCGACAGCGACGAAGATCTCCGTATCCGGGTCGGCGACGATGTTGTTATCTGTTTTCAGCTTCTTCGCAATGGCTTCGCGTAGATCCGCAAACCCTTTTGCAGGCGGGTACCGCGTGTAGCCGTCATCCAGGGCCTCCTTGGCCGCTTCCCGTATAAACGGCGGGGTATCGAAATCGGGTTGACCGATGCCGAGATTGATCACCCCCGGAATCTCATCGGCCAAGGCATCCATCACCCGGATGCCGGACCATGCAACCGCCGTGCTTCGACGGGCCAATTCTTTTTCCATTTCCATGCCTGTCTTTCCTCACACACTCAACGTCAAAAGCTCGGAACGGAAACAATGTCACGCCTGTGACTATACAGATACGGGAAGGACAAGGTCCTCGGCCCCTTTTGCGGACGTCTTGAGTTCGGGTGCGTGTCGCGCCATAATCTCCTGCACGATGGAAGCAATTTTCACCTTCTCCCGCACCATTCCTTGATGCCATGACTCGGTGACCCAGGGTTTGTAGATGTCGCCCTCCGAAGTACCCGGCTCGAACTTGAAATAGCAGGGCGATCCAATCCGCGCAATTTCGGGGGCTTCGTATGCTCTGAACATTCCGCCGAAAGAATCGACGATAATGATGTAGACATCCAACGGGATATCAACGGCCTTGCGTATGCCCCCCAGAATCGGCAGTGAGACGTCGGAAGAAGGATTCAGGGAATTGGCTCCCATTGATTCAACCAGCCGGGCGCCGGCCGCACTGCAACACCCGCCGAACACGGAGAATTTGAATATGGTTTCCGGAGGAATAAGGCCTTCTGCACGCATCTTGGTCAAAATAGTCAAGACCCCTTCATCATAGACCAGGAAGCCGCGGTGACCCGCTTCAATGCTGCGCATAATATCCGCGATGTGGTAGGAGATATGATCCGAGCCGCGCAGCCTGAAGCCCTGCATGGCCCCTTCAGAAGTCGCAGCTTCCTTCGCGCCGACATCCCAGCCTTTGCGATGCCCCACCGTCATGATCACCTCAATGTTTTCTTCACGTGCCATTTGCGCCATCGACTTCAGCTCTTCAAAGTCGCAATAGGTCGAACCGCCGACAGCTGCTATGACGCGATGTACGACCAGATTTCGGTTTCGGGCCTCGTCGATCAAGGCCTCCATGGTGGAAGCCCTTTCGACTCCCGCAATTTCGATCCGGTAGTTTGCCCCATCAGGGAACATCTTCCGCGATGTAGGCAGCTCATACGCATCGCGACCGGGGATCCCCTCTTTTTCCATAAAATCCCGTATCATTTTCAATGTGCTCGGCATGGCCATTCCTCCTTTGAGGTTGTTGACAGCGGCAACTGTGTGACAAATATAAATCAAAAAGGTCGGCAGCTGCCAAGGTTTTTTTCCTTGCACTTCTTCCGGCATGTTCCCCGGTATTCCGGCTTGACAAAGGAATAATCGTTTGCTATCAAATGTTCGCATGCGAACGGTTTTTCCAGAACCAAAATACTTCATCTGTTCCCTGACCACCACGGCCGCCAGGAAGATGGTGGCCTATTATAATCGGGTGCTTGCCCCCCTTGGCCTGACGGCTCAACAGGTGATGGCCCTCGGGACCCTGTGGCGGGAAGAAGACATCAGTCTCGGAAAATTTGCACGGCGGGCGGGGATCGGAAAGGCCGCGGCCGTGACCATGATACAGCGCCTTGAACAGATGGGCCTGGTTTCCCGGGAACCGGATCCCGGAGACGGGCGCCTGAACCTCCTCAGGCTCACGGACAGGGCACGGATGCTCGCCCCGCAGGTGGCTGAAAAGGTGGCGGCCCTTGAGGAAAGCCTTGAATCGGCAATCGGTCCGGAGGATACAGAAACACTTATCAAAGCCCTGTCGGTCATCCGGGACATGGAACTGTAATATTCCGGGCGGCGCAGGTTCGTATACAGAGGAGATCATGCTCAAATCCATCGCTGAGAGCCCGCTCTATCTTATGTTGAATCCCCGCTCGATCGCCTTCTACGGAGCCTCCAACAATTTCTCTGCCATGGGCACGACCCAGTTCGCAAATATCCGTGACCTCGGCTTCGAGGGGAGCCTTTACCCCATCCATCCCAAGCTGGACGAGGTGCAGGGCGTCCGGGCTTACAGGAGTGTCTTGGATCTCCCTGAGACGCCGGACCTTGCGCTCATGGTTCTGCCGACGCACATCGTTCCGCAGATGATGGAAGAGTGCGGCCGGAAAGGAATCAGGAGCGTGATTATTGTTTCAGGCGGGTTCAATGAGATCGGGGGAGAAGGCGTCCGTCTTCAACGCCGGATTGTGGAAATCGCTCAACAGTATCACATGAGGTTCCTGGGCCCCAATTGCATCGGCGCGGTCAACCCCTGGCACAAATTGAACACGACCTTTTTCCCTTACACCGTTTCACCGGGATTTATCGGGATGGCCTCCCAGAGCGGGAGCTTCGTGACTCAGATGTTCGACTACCTGGGAGGATTCGGGCTGGGATTCAGCACCGCCGTCAGCGTCGGGAACGAGGCCGATACGGATATTGTGGACTGCCTGGAGTACCTTGCCGCATGCCCGCATACGCGGGTCATTGCGCTGTATATCGAGACCGTTAGGCGGGGCAGGACCTTCCTGGAGACAGCCAGGGCCATCACGCCTCACAAACCCATAGTGGCACTCTACGTGGGAGGGTCGGAAGCGGGAAAGCGGGCCGGTTTCTCCCACACCGGGGCTATGGCCGGACCGGACCGTCTTTACGGCGGGATGTTCCGGCAGAGCGGCATCATACGGGCCACGTCCATTGATGAATTATTCGATTTCTCGTGGGTACTCGGGGCCTGTCCCGCGCCCAAGGGCAATCACGTAATTATCCAGACTCATTCAGGAGGGCCGGGCGTCGCTGCCGCGGACGCCTGCGGCCGCGTCGGCCTGGAATTGCCGCCCCTCTCATCCGCCACACAGGAAAAACTTGCCCCTTTCGTGCCCCCTACAGCGAGCATGAACAATCCCGTAGATCTGACCTTCACGAAAAACCCGCTTGATTACTTCCATGCAATTCCAAGAGTCCTTCTGGAAGGGCGGGAAACCGACGGGCTCATGGTCTACTTTCTCATGCCCACCCGGACAGTGCGCAGCGCCCTGGAAAGTGTGGGTTTTTCCGAAGATCAGGTGCTTGAACAGGGTGAAAAGATCATCGAAGACCAATCCGCCGCAATAGCCGGCCTGCCCGGAAAATACCGAAAACCGGTTATCGGATATTCCGTCCGCACCCGGGACGATCTTTTCATTGCGAAACTTCAGGATAAAGGCATCCCGGTACTTGGAAGCCCTGAACGCGGAGCGCGTGCCATGGGAGCGCTGGTGCGATATGCCCGCTGGTGCAGGGATGTCCACCACCGCGAAGCCCGGACAATATGATTGCACAAGCCTGAAAGCATTCACTGGGACTCTCTCTCAAATCTCCTCTCAGCTCACCACCTGGTCGAATTTGTGAGAACCTCTCGGATCTCCCTTGACAGCGGCTCTCTCTGCGACCTTTTCCTGGATTGCAGGAAAAGAGAAATGTGCTTGACTTCAACGGTGACGGTCTTAACTTGCGGGGGTATATATTAGAACTCGGCGCCGGGACGGAAAGACCGACCGGGGGTACGCTCCTGGACCATTAATGGCGGCTCGGTGGTTGAGGAGGAGAGGAAAGAAAGGACCTTGCGAGAACGACCATGCGCGGAATCGCTCATAAATCCGCTGCCGCAGGCGAGCGTTCCACCCCGCAAGACAGGAATGTAGAAGCGTGAGACGGCTGTTCTCCCATATGTTGATTGCCGGCATCGCGGCTATTTTGCTGGCCGGCTGTACCGTCCGGACCAATCTCCGTTCGCCGGAAATTGCCGCCCCGGGATCTTACACCGCAGTGCCCCTGCCCTCGCATACCGCAAGTGCGCCCACCGGCTGTGGCGAAGCGCAGTGCTTCAACTTCGTTGAGACCTTGCCGACCCAGTGGTGGACCCTGTTCCGTTCGCCGGAGCTGAACGAACTGATCAAGCAAGGGCTGGCGGGCAACCCCTCCCTGTCATCGGCTCAGGCGGCCCTTCGCGAAGCGGAGGAAAACCTGCGCGCCGAGAGCGGCGCATTGCTTTATCCGAGCGTCACCGGGGACTTGCAGGCGTCGCGACAGCGCAGCTCCGGTGCGGCGTTCGGCTCGTCGAACTTTACATTCAACCTGTATAACGCTTCGGTGAGTGTATCTTACACTCTGGATCTTTTCGGGGGATCCAGGCGACAACTGGAGGCCCTGGCAGCGCTGGTGGATTATCAGCGCTACCAGTTTGAGGCGGCCTATCTCTCGCTCACCGCGAACATCGTCACGGCCTCCGTCACCGAAGCATCCCTGCGGGAACAGATCAGGGCGACCCGGGACATCCTCAGTGCGGAGCAGAAACAGCTCGAGATGGTAAAGAGGCAGTTCGAGCTCGGTGCTGTGCCCAAAACATCCGTATTGTCCCAGGAGACGGAACTCGCCAAAACAAGAGCAACTCTGCCGCCGCTCGAGAAACAGCTCGCATACACAAGGCATGCCCTCTCGGTCCTGGTCGGCCGGCTGCCGAGCGAGGGAAAGCTGCCGGAATTCAGCCTCAGTTCAATGAGTTTGCCGGTGGTTCTGCCGGTTACCCTGCCTTCGACACTCGCACGCCAGCGGCCCGACATTCGTGCCTCGGAAGCCCTGTTGCGTCAGGCCGCGGCCCGGGTCGGCGTCGCCACCGCGAACCTCTATCCCCACATCACCCTGAGCGGCGGCTACGGGCTTGAATCGAGCAATACGGGACATCTGTTCAAAAGCAGCAGTGTGATCTGGAACATCGGGGCCGGCCTCCTGCAGCCGATTTTCAATGCCGGAGAACTCAGCGCGAAGCGCCGCGCTGCAATCGCCGCGTATGATCAGGCGGCAGCGCAGTACAGAGGGACCGTGCTCAATG
>CAZEGG010000236.1:0-5976 GCA_964511755.1 uncultured Desulfobacteraceae bacterium
GATGCGAGCATCTCATCCGCAACTACGATCCCTGCATCAGCTGCTCGGTCCATTTCTTGGAATTTGAACGGACATGGCGCGAACATCCAGCAAAGAGCCGATCCTGATCGTCGCCTGCGGCAATCCTGATGCCGGAGACGACGGCTTCGGACATGCCGTGGCTGAAGCCCTTCGTGCCGTTCCAGCGCCGGGCATGACGGTTGTGGAACTGGGAGCCCGGCCGACGGATCTGCTGCATTACGCAGCGGGATACGACGCCCTTATCATCGTTGATGCAGTGTGCCGTCCCGGTGAAAAACCAGGCAGCCTGGTTGATGTGGACTGGTTTGATCCGGCGCGCCCTGTCTTGCAGAGCGAAGAGGCGTTGAGCACCCACGGCATATCGCTCGGCCGGCAGATCGACCTGGGACGATGCCTGGAGATGCTGCCGGCTTCTGTCCAACTGGTGGGGGTCAATATCGCCCAGACGGACACCGGATGTCACATGAGCAAAACCGTGCGGAGGCGCGTCCCTGAAGCGGTGGGGCTCATCAGACAGCACGCCATGCGCGCAATGTCACGAGCAGGATAAAATCATTTTCCGGAACCGGAAAATGATAAGAGAGCAGAATCATGATAGAAGAGGGTCAAAACCCCGACTCCTCCGGGCGGCGAGGAGTAAACGGGATACGGTCGGAGCTTTTCCTATTGTTTGTTTTGCTGTCCGTCACCCTCTGTCTTCATGCTTTTCCCCAGCTTTTCAAGCGCTCCTGCCGTCTCATTCCGCAGCATATCCAGTTTTTCGGTGGTCTTCTGGTTCATGTCCTCAATTTTGGCCTGGAGCTCCTTGATCCGCTGATTGAGCGCTGTATCTTTTCCGGTCGACTGGTAAGCTGCAATTGCCAGAATGAGGGCAATAATTGAGATAATAAGCGCTAACGTTGCCCTGAAGCCGCCCTTTACAACCCGTGTTTCCTGACCCATGGGCTTCTCCCTCCTTTCGACTTTAATCCTTCACAACAAGTTCTCTTCCGTCCTTATGGCGTGCCTGAACCAAAAAGCCAAATAATCATATTCTACTATCTCCCGGATGCCGGATCAAGCCCTGGGAGGGCTTTTATCCCCCGGAAAGGATAGCCAAGATTCGAATCTCATCGCCACTCCTGAGACCCCTTTCCGGTGTGTGCGCCGAGTTAATCGGCACGGCTCCTTCACTGTTGACGCCTATCAGAACCTGAAGCATATCCCCCTGATGTATGAGCCGGTCCAGTTCGGGATATCGGCGGATGAGGTCATCAAGGCATTCACCCACAGTACTCCCATCGACTTCCACAATGCCGGGAATACGAAGATGTTCCTGCAGAATCGACGCTATCCTGACTGTGATACCCATTTATACGAAATCAAGTGTCACCTGCTTCTTATGCCCTTCAGGAGAGCCTCCGGAGTCAAGGGCAATTCCTGGAACCGCACACCCGTGGCCTTGTGAATTGCGTTGGCCACCGCTGCCAGGGTCGGTATCATGGGAGGTTCACCAGCGTGCCGCAGCCCGTAGACCCCGTGCGATGAGCCGACCTCCACAATCAGGGTGTCAACTCTGGGAACGTCTTCGGCTGTGGGCATTTTATAATCCAGCAGGGTCGGGTTCTGCACGACCCCTTCGTCGAATACATATCCCTCCATCAGGGCCCAGCCTATCCCCTGGACAACCGCGCCCTGTATCTGACCCTCCACCGCCAGGGGATTAATTGCCAACCCCACATCCTGGGCCGCCGTGTAGGAGAGAATCTTCACCTTTCCGGTTTCATCATCCACCTCAACGTCCACGGCGTGAACGGACAGTGTGGGGGCGCCCGGAAAGGGGTCCACTTTGCCCCGTCCCAGTACAGGACCTTTTCCGAAGCTTATCGATGTTGTTCTGGCCAGATCCGCGAATGATATGGATTTATCCGGGTTCCCCTTGGCCCTGAATAGGCCTTCGGAAAACTCGAGCTCCGAATCTCTCACCTGCAGCTTTTGTGCGGCAAGGGAAGCGAACTGGGCCTTGACGTCCCGGCAGGCATTATAGGCTGCTACACTTGCCGAATATACCGTCAGGCTTCCGACCGACATGGTCGCCCAAGGAGCTGTATCCGTGTCCCCGACGACCACCGCCACCTCATTCAGCGGCAGTCCCAACTCTTCCGCTACGATT
This sequence comes from uncultured Desulfobacteraceae bacterium, assembly GCA_964511755.1. Classification (GTDB taxonomy): domain Bacteria; phylum Desulfobacterota; class DSM-4660; order Desulfatiglandales; family Desulfatiglandaceae; genus B46-G9. Next base: position 2,174 of record CAZEGG010000236.1, read on the forward strand.
TGGGCGATACTCGTGCGGCTTCCGGATATGTCCGTCACTCCCAGCATGAGGTTTACCGAGCCGTCGTTATTTACATTGATGTACGCGCCGAAGCTTCCGACTGCACCCGCCCAGAATCCGCATGCGACGCCCCTTCCTCGGTTCTTTCCGGTGAGAGGGCCCTTCCGTCGCAAATGCTCAGTCATCCTTTCCAGGGTCTGCTTGAAGCCGACCCTGGGCAATGCCTGACCGCCGGCCGTAATGTCGCCTTCCCGGGCCGCGTTCCTGATGCGAAGCTCCAGGGAATCCATGCCGATGGCTTCGGCCAGCATATCCATGTGAGATTCGACGGCGAAGTGAAACTGGGGCATTCCGGGCGCTCTGTAGTATGCGGAGGGAACTTTATTCGTGACAACATCCTTCACATCAACACGCACATTGGGAATGCTGTACTGGCAGAAAGCATTCCGGCTGATAAACATTGCGTGGGACATTTCCGGAAAAGCTCCCCCGTCAAAAATCAGCGATGCGGAAGCGGCTGTAATAACGCCTTTATCGGTGACTCCCATTTTGACCGTTGTGATGGATTCGGGAGCCGGGCGGCTGTCTTTCAGCACCTCATCCCTCGTCATTTCCATCCTGACCGGAAACCCGGATTTCATGGACAACAGTGCGCAGAGAGGAGCAACCGGCAGATACGTTTTGCCGCCGAAGGCACCTCCGATTTCCACGGAAACAATCCTTATCATTCGTGGCGGCAGATCCAGGAAATCCGCTATCATCTGCCTGGCAATGAACATGCCCTGGCACTGGGTCCATACGGTCACTCTTCCGCTCGCGTCCGCAGCAGCCACAGCGGCAAAAGGCTCGATATACCCATGATGAATCTTCTGGGTTCGATACGTTTCCTCCAGGATTACATCGGCTTCGCGGAATCCCTTTTCCGAATCCCCTTTATTGAGCTGTATGTGATAGGCGATATTAGAAGGTTTATCGTCCTTGCCGGGCTGGGGATTTATGATGACATTGGTATAGAGGTCTTCATGAATCGGAGGGGAGGACGGATCCATCGCTTCAAGGGGATCGAACAAGGGAGGCAGTTCCTCGTATTCGACTTCTATGAGGCCCAGGGCCTCCTCCGCGACCTGCGGACTGGAAGCCGCCACTGCGGCAACAGGCTGATCCGCATAGAATATCCTGTCTATTGCCAAGTGGGGTAATTCCGTCAGGGACAACTCGTTTTCCCTGCTATACGCGGGGACATCGGAAGCGGTAATCAGCGCCATTACCCCATTCAGGGCCCGTGCCTTTGAGACATCCAGACGTTTTACGAGTGCATGGGAACACGGGCTCCTGAGCACTTTTCCATGAAGCATATTCGGAAGCCTGACGTCAGCGCTGAAAACAGCTTCTCCGGTTGCTTTGCCGAGGGCGTCCACCCTTGGCAGGCGCTTGCCCACTACGGAATACTGCGGCATTGTATTTGTCCCCTGAACACTATCTCTGGTTTCGGATGTCTTCCAGCACCCCTGCGGCGTGCCCCTTGGCTTTCACCTTCGGGTACACCCGGATGAGCTTTCCTTCTGCATTGAATACGAAGGTCGAGCGCACCGCCCCCATGGACACTTTGCCGTAGAGTTTCTTCTCTCCCCATGCGCCCAGCGCCTGCAGCATGGTCTTTTCCGGGTCGGCCAGGAGCGGATAGCCGAGTTGCAGCTTTTCGGCAAATTTCCGGTGGGATTCGACCGGGTCCTTACTTATTCCCACGATACTGAATCCCACAGCGCGGAACTCTCCGGTGAGTTCTCCGAACTCGCCTGCCTCAGTAGTTCAGCCCGAGGTATTGTCCTTCGAGTATGCAAAGAGTACCAGACCTTCGCGGCCCGTCAGATCGGAAAAATCCGTTGCTTTTCCAGCCTGATCCGGCAAATGTCTCTCCGGGTATAAGGAACCGATTTCCAGCATTATTCTCCCCTCCTTTTTCCCTTTGGTAATGCTTACTATAATACCTGATTCTCCGGGATCTCGCCACTCTTTCGTTCTTTACGTGCTCTGTACCGAACCTCTGTTTGAACATTTCCCGTTAGAAAATTTCGTTTTCGTTCTTATTTTTGTATAAGAAACCCGGTTCATGGGCAGTACGCCCGGATTCATCGGCGGGTTTCATCAGATGTTCCCTTGACGGGAGATCAAGGTAAAGGAGATGACTTGTAATGAAAATCAGAAATATTATTCTGCCGGTTCTGTTGTTCGTTTTCCTGATGCTTTCCGGCTGTGCCTACGAAGGCTATTATGGCTGGGGTGGAGAACATGATTATGCCCCTTATGAGTATGATGGAGGAGGGTTCGGAATTTACGACTATTCCCCTTTTTATTACCATGGGGGAGTGATACACGAGCGCCACGAGTTTCACCGCGAGCATCATGAATTTTCACATGGGACGCATGGAGAGCACTACGAGTTTCACGGTGGAGAGCATGAGGATCACGACTATCATTAGCAACATGGGGCATGTTTCCCGATCATGAGCTGATGAAGTATTCAGAGTGCAGCAAACAGTGCCAAGTTCGGCGTATGGCCGCCCCTGTCTTACTGATACTTGTCTTTTGACCAAAGCCCGGCTCCCTGCACGACCTCCTTGATGAAAAAAGCGGCCTGAGACTACAGGCCGCTTTTTTCTTTCCTCATATCGTTGACCGGCTATGATTTTGCTACTTTCACTTCCGTCTTTTTAACGGATTGTTCCTTGCTTTTGGGAAGATTGACCGTCAGAACACCGTCTTCGTATGCCGCCTCTACTTTGTCTCCATCCACGTCAGCAGGAAGTTCGAAAGACCTGTGGAATGATCCGTACCTCCGCTCAATGCGATGATAGCTTTCTCTTTTCTCTTCCTGCTCCTGCTTTCTTTCTCCCTTTATCGTAAAGTTTCGCCCGCTGAGGGTTATGTCCAGGTCCTTTGCATCTACGCCTGGAATCTCGGCGTGGATGATTATCTCCTTTTCGCTTTCCGAGATGTCTACCGCAGGCATCCAATCTCCCTCTTCAAAGTCTCGACCGAATGATCTTCGAATAAAAAAGTCATCGAACAGCCGGTCAATCTCCGTTCTGAAGCGGTCAATTTCACTTCGCTCGCGCCATGGTATTAGAGCTGCCATAAAGCATCACCTCCTTTTAGAAATACGGTGCGACTGAAATGAAAAACAATAAAGATAAAGAAAACAGCATGTTGTGTAATACTTCGCTAACAAAATAATCACAATTTTCTTTTCTGTCAAGAGCAAGACGAGCACCTCATTTCATCATGTGAAAAATTTCGCAGCCCCTCTTGACAAGTTCAGAATATGGATTATTTATTTTGGTAAATGGCCATCTGATCGATGGACCTGAAAAAAGCTCTGAAAATAGTTGATCAAAGTCGCTGGTTCTGGATCTTTATGATGCTGTTCTTAGGGCTTTTTGATTTCAAACCAAAGAACGATGAACAGTCATGAAAGGAGGGATGTATCATGTTATTGAGAAGAAGAACTGGCTGGCCAGCATGGGGTTGGAGAAGTCCATTTGAGGAACTGGAACGCATGAGAAGAGAGATGGACTGGCTGAGCAGCGGTCTTTCAAGAGGGCTTTTTGCGGAACCCTCGGCCGGTGTATATCCTCTCATGAATGTCACCGAGGACGGAGATAACTACTCCGTCCGTGCCGAGCTCCCCGGTCTCAAAGCCGATGAACTGGACATATCCGTGACGGGTGACACCCTCTCCATCTCGGGCGAGAGGAAGCTCGCCGCTGAAGACGAGAAGGCCCAGTATCATCGAAGGGAAAGAG
>CAZEGG010000237.1:0-5940 GCA_964511755.1 uncultured Desulfobacteraceae bacterium
GTTGAGCCGCAGGTATTCCGGGGCCCTGCCGCCGGGGATGACCAGGGCATCGTAGCCTCCGGGATTTACCTCGTCAAAATCGGCATTGAGTACGAAATTGTGTCCCCGTTTCTCACTGTAGGTCTGGTCACCTTCAAAATCGTGAATAGCGGTTTTGACGGTCTCCCCCGCTTTCTTTCCCGGGCAGACCGCATGCACTTCGTGGCCCACCATGGTCAGGATCTGATACGGAACCATGGTTTCATAATCTTCCACAAAATCTCCGACAATCATCAGAATCTTTTTCTTTGCCATCGCTCTTCCTCCTTTCACGATCCCTCAACCTGAAGATCATCTAATCATTCCGTTGCACACACGTATAGGATACCCCTCGCGGGAACAAGAAGCAAGCTGCAATCAATTAGACCCAAATCCACCATCTAATTTCCGCATCACGAGTTTCACCGGGGGATTTGGCAAAACCCCTGATCATCAGCAAGGCATCAGATGCAAGGCGACGAGGAGCGACGACTGAGTCGTATAAACAATACGACGCAAGGAGAAGCGAGCGAAGGCAACGCCGCAGATGATGCCTTGCTGATGATCAGGGTTAGATGTACTGAACGAGTTCGATAAGGTCGGCCATGGTGTTGAAGGCCTTGAAGGCCTCAAGGAAATCTCCGGCCTTGAAACGCACGGTGTTCCCGTCGATCCTTTCCACTCGCGGCATCCGCTGGGCTCTGTCCGCGCCGGAGGCGGTGGTGAAACGGACCCGGAGATCGACCTCTCCCTCGATCCGGAATGAGCGCCACTCCGGTTTCCGGGACATGGCCCTTCGGGCGCTTTCGTAGATGCGGGCGCGGCTCCGTTCAGGAGGGAGGCACAGGGCGGCGTAGGAACCGATCCCTTTCTTTACCTCGGCCGTCTCGATCCCCGCCAGAAGACCGTCGGCTTCGGCAATGGTCTTGTCATCACCGGTTACCAGGGCTATCGGAACATCGAACAGGCCCGCAAGGGCCGCGCTGAGGCCGATCTCACCAAAGGCGTTGCCGTTCATCCAGACACCGGCGATTCGGCCCGTGAACACGTGCACGATGGTGCTGTCCCAGGTTCCGGCCATGGCATGGTATCCCACCAGGAAGGCTGCGTCGAATCCCGCGTCTATCCCCTCCATCATGGTAAGGGGCCGCGGGGAGCCCATGATCAGAGAGACCCTTTCATCCAGTTCCTCCGGGATCAGGTTGAGCCCCACGTTATGGGAGTCCGAGACCACCACCCCTGTTGCACCGCCGTCAAAGGCACCCTTCACCGCGGCGTTGACCTCCTCGGTCATCATCCTTCTCGCCCATGCGTATTCCCGGCCCGCCGGAGAAGACTGCTCCTGGCGAACCACACATCCAATCCCTTCGATATCCGCAGATACATAGATTTTCATGAAAGACACCTTTTTCCTTTTCTCTTTTCGTATTAATCATAGATATGCTCTGGCAAAATAGCAAATGAGGATCATTTCACCGGGTACTGCACAGACTCCCTGAGACAAATCATCCGGTCACCCTCCCGCGGCACACAGGTGGCATGCCGCCCACCGTTCCGGCTCCACCTCTTCCAGGGCGGGCTCCACTGTACTGCACACATCCAGGGCCTCCGGGCAGCGGGGATGAAACCGGCAGCCCTTCGGCACGTTGACGGGGCTGGGCACATCGCCCTCGAGCACCGCCAGGGAATGACGCTTTTCGGGATCGGGCCGGGGCAGGGCCGCCAGAAGGGCCCGGGTATAAGGGTGGAGAGGCCTTTCGAAAAGGTCTTTCTTGGGGGTCCTTTCCACGATCTTCCCCAGGTACATGACCGCGATGCGGTGGCTCACGTGCTTGATCACGCTCAGATCGTGGGAGATGAACAGGTAGGAATATCCCTTCCGCTTTTGGAGGTCTTTTATCAGGTTGAGAATCTGTGCCTGCACCGATACGTCCAAAGCAGAGGTCGGCTCGTCAAAGACGACGAACTCCGGTCCGGTTATGAGGGCCCGGGCGATGCCGATCCGCTGCCTCTGGCCCCCGCTGAATTCATGGGGATAGCGATAGACGTGGTCCTCACTGAGTCCCACCTCCCTGAGCATGTCCCTGACCCGCTTCACCAGTTCGGATCCCTTTGCCAGGCCGGTCACCTCAAGGGGGCAGCCCACGATCTTCTTGATCAGCATCCGCGGATCCAGTGAGGACTGCGGATCCTGAAACACCACCTGCATTCGTCTCCTCATCTTCCGGAGTTCCTCACCCTGGAGGCCGGCTGTCTCCATCCCCTCGAAAAGGACCTGTCCCCGGTCTGCCCGGAGCAGATTGAGGATCAGCAAGCCCACCGTGGACTTCCCGCACCCCGACTCCCCCACCAGCCCAAGGGTCTCCCCGCGGTGGATTTCGAAACTCACTCCATCTACCGCCTTGAGTCGCTCCGCCTCACGGCCGAGAAAGCTCCGGCGGATGGGAAAGTGTTTGACCAGGTCTCTCACCTCAATGATGGGATCAGGCATCCTGCTGCTACGTCCTCTATTGTGTGTGATTTGAGCCCGCTATACCAGCATAGCATCTTCAACGCAATGAATTCTATTTCCCGCTGCCGAAGAGATGGCAGGCAACATGGTGATCCGGTTCTACTTCCACCGGACCGGGTACGATCCGGCGGCAGGATTCCAGCACCTCCGCACACCGGGGATGAAAACGGCACCCGCCCGGAGGATCGATAAGGCCCGGCACCACGCCGGGGACGACGTTCAGAGCCTCCTTTTCCTCATCCACCTGAGGGACGGCCCTGAGGAGCCCGCGGGTGTACGGGTGCCTCGGGTTCGAAAAGAGTTTCCGGACCGGGGCAATCTCCACGATTCTGCCCGCATACATGACGGCCACACGCTCGCAGATCTGCGCGATCACTCCCAGATCGTGGCTGATGAAAAGGACCGAGACGCCCCGCAGGCGAGTCAGTTCCTCCAGGATGGTAAGCACCTGGGCCTGGACCGTCACGTCCAGGGCAGTGGTGGGCTCATCCGCAATGAGAAGCTCGGGGCGGCAGGAAAGCTCCATGGCAATCATCGCCCTCTGGCGCATACCGCCGGAGAGTTCGTAGGGGTACTTGGAAAGGACCGCCTCGGGATCCGGCATCTTCACCTGGCCGAGCATGTCGATGCAAATCCGGCGGGCCTCGGCCCTTCCAACCCGCTGGTGCAGCATAACCACCTCCATCATCTGGTTGCCCACCCGAAAGACCGGATTGAGAGAACTCATCGGCTCCTGGAAAATCATTGAGATCTCGTTTCCCCGGATGCTGCGCAGACGGCGCTTGCTCACCCCCAGGATATCCTCGCCCTTGAAGAGGATCTTTCCGCCTGCGATCTTCCCCGGAGGATCCGCAATAAGGCGCAGAACCGACCGGGCAAGGACCGATTTACCGCACCCGGTCTCGCCTACCAGTCCCAGGATTTCTCCTTTGGAGACGGTGAGATTCACATCCTCAAGGGCCTTCACGATTCCCTGGTAGGTGAAAAACCGAACCGAAAGACCGGTTATGTCGAGAAGGGTCTCCGTCACCGGTCATCTCCTGATTCGGGGGTCCAGAATGTCCCTCAGGGCGTCCCCCATGATGTTGAACCCGATAACGGTCACGAGGATGAAGAGTCCGGGGAAGGTGGGATACCACCATTGGTCCATGAGAAACTTGCGGCCCACGCTGATCATGGCGCCCCACTCAGGCGTGGGAGGCTGTGCTCCCAGACCGATGAAGCTCAGGGAAGCAGCGACCAGGATCGTGTCTCCCAGAATCAGGGTGGCCAGAACAATGACCGATGAGAAGCAGTTGGGAAGGATATGGTGGATGATGATCCAGAGGTTTCCCGCGCCCGAGGCTTTGGCGGCGGCGATGAACTGCTTCTCTTTCACGGCCAGGGCCTCGCCGCGCACCATTCTGGCGAATTTGGGGATCATCACGAAGGCCACCGCGATTACGGCGTTGTTCAGGTTCGGCCCCAGCGCCGCGGCCATGGCCATGGCCAGCACCAGGGGAGGAAAGGAGAGGATCACATCCATGGTCCTCATGATGAGATTGTCCGTCTTTCCCCCCAGATAGCCGGAGACAGCCCCGATCAGGGAGCCCAATCCCCCTGCAATCGCAATCACGAGCACGCCGATTCGCAGCGAGATTCTGGCTCCGTACATAACGCGGCTCAGGATATCCCGGCCCATCTCATCCGTGCCGAAGAGGTGGATCAGGGACGGCGGACTGAGCCGTTCGCTCAGGCTGATCCGGATGGGGTTGTAGGGTGCGATCAAGGGGGAGGTGAGAGCGATCAGAATCATGGAGACGATGATCACAAATCCCGCCACTGCCGACGGGTTACGGCTCAGGAGCTTCAAAGTGAACAGAAATTCCCTGATCTGCCATGCATGTTCCCGCCTGAATTTCTCGAACAGGTTAATACTTGATTTGCGGGTCAAGGAAGGCATAGAGCACATCCACCAAGAGGTTGATCATCACATAAGCGAACGATACCACGAGGGTAAAACCCATGATCGCCGGAAAATCCAGGAAATTGACGGAATCCACGACGTATTTCCCCATTCCGGGCCAGTTGAAGATGGTCTCGGTGAGGATGGCCCCCCCTAAAAGTTCCCCGATGGAGAGCCCGGTAATGGTCACGGTGGGGATGAGGGAATTCTTGAAGGAGTGCTTGAGGATGACGATCGATTCGGCCAGACCGTTTGCCCGCGCCGTGGTAATATAGTCCTGTCCCATCACGGAAATCATCGAAGATCGGACGATCCGTGTGATGATGGCCAGGTAGACATAGGAGAGACAGAAAGCCGGCAGCAGGATGTGCTGAAGCGCATTGAAGAACTTCGACCAGCTTCCCTCGAGCAGAGAGTCGATCAGGTAAAGACCGGTTACATGGATCGGAGGGTTGATGCCCACGTCCAGCCGCCCGGAACCGGGAAGCCAGCCCAGGTTCCGGTAAAAAAGCAGAAGGAGCATGAGACCGAGCCAGAAGACGGGCATGGACACCCCGAAGACGGAGAAGACCCTGGAGATATGGTCGATGGGCCGATTTCGCCGCACGGCGGATATGATGCCGAGAGGCAGTCCCACGGCAATACAAAGGATCATGCTGGCCAGGGTTAGTTCGAGTGTTGCGGGAAAGAAATCAGCGAGGTCCTCAACGACAGGGCGCTGGTTCCGGATGGACGTCCCCAGGTCCCCGTGGAACAGTCCCCACAAGAAACGGACGTACTGCTCGGGCAGAGGGCGATCGAGTCCCATGGAATGGCGGAGGTTTTCAACCGCCTGGCGGCTCGCCTTTTGACCCGCCATCATCCTGGCCGGGTCACCGGGTATGGCGTGAGAGATGAAAAACACCAGGAGGGTCACGCCGATGAGCACCGGTATCAGGTAAACGAGTCTTTTCAGGATATAGGCAAGGATCCGCATGAAGTTCCGTTCGGACGTCGACCCGTGGATTCACGAAGACGGAGGGGCGCACCGGCGCCGCTCCGTCTCAGGGTTTCAATCTTTTTTGTCAGCAAACAACCGGGCGGATCCGCGATCACTCCTTGTAGATGGAATCGAAGTTATACATGGACTCCAGCATGGGGTTGTAAACGTACCCCTTGACCCATTTTCGCATGGGTATGATGGTCTGGGTCTGGTAGAGGAAGATGTAAGGCGCATCTTCCATGATGATATCCTGGGCCTTGTTGTAAAGATCAGTCCGTTCTTTCTGATCACTCAGGACGAGGGATTTCCGGATCAATGTATCCACCTGGTCGCTCTTGTAAAAGCTTCGGTTGCCGGGCAGGCCCCCGTTCTTGGAATCGAACCAGAAATTCATGAACATGGACGGGTCGGCGTAGTCCGGGCTCCAGGCGCCCAGGCAGAGTTCGAAGTCGCCCCTGTCGATCTTGTCCCTGAGGGTGGGAT
>CAZEGG010000238.1:0-5909 GCA_964511755.1 uncultured Desulfobacteraceae bacterium
TTCCCCTGTTTCAGCGACCAGTCCTTCGGCGGATATATCATCTCCAGCCGCTCCAATGCCCCGGACTTGTCCAGGCGGTCCACGATCAACTGCCAGGCGCACGGAACGTCGGGATTCACCTCGCATCGGCCCTCCATGGAGCCGCCGCACGGTCCGTTGAGCAGGTGCTTGGAGCAGCGGGCAAGCGGGCAAACGCCTCCAAAATAGAAGAGCATGCAGTCGCCGCATCCCAGGCAGGACTCCGTCCAGTATCCCTGGTCTTTTGTCTCGCCGATAAACTCCGTGTTCAGGGCGGGAATGACAGGCACTTCCGGATACATGTCGGCCACCGCCTGGGCCCCGGCCCCGCATCCCAGGGAAAGGACCGCATCATACCCATCGATGACGTCATCCAGCAGCAGGACGAATTCCTTCACACACTGGCGATCAATGGTCATTTCCTCGATCAGCACATCTTTTCCGGCCATTTTCTCGGCCATCCGCAGGGCGGATGCCAGCATGGCCGTCTCTTTCTGGCCTCCCGCAGCACATTCGGCAACACAAGAGGCACACCCCACTGCCAGAATCCGCTTATACGGGGCCAGCATTTCCCGAATCTCATCGATGGGCTTCTGTTCGGCTGTTATCATGGTCTGTTTCTCCTCTATTTCCGGGCGTGCACAGGAGACGGCGGCAGAGCTGAGACTCTGTCAGCCAGACGCTCCGCCTGATGAGCAAGAGTCTCCGTCTCGTCATGCGATCCGATGATAACTCCTACCCTCTCTCCCTCAAGGCCGATGCTTTTAATAATGGCCCTGGTATGCTCCACTCTCTTCCTTGCGCGACGGTTGCCCTCAAAGTATTTGCACGCTCCATCCGGACAGGTGATGACATACGCGGCATCTGCGAATTCCTCCAGGGCTTTCAGCAGGTGAATCGGTTCCAGCCTGCCGCTGCAGGGAATTGGAAAAAAACGAATAGAGCCGCCATACTTTGTCTCCAAGGTCTGCCGGTCCGTCTCATCGCTTTGGGGGATGTTCTGACAGTAGAAAAGAGCGAGGGTTGGTTTTCCGTGTTTATGCATATCGCGCAGAAATCCTTTCGGGCAAAAATGGAAGCCGGTGCCAAATATCCCGGGAGCACCGAGTTCCCATTCCCAAGATGAAATATCTTTCGCAAGATCGAGGCTTCAGAGAACCCGCTGCGAAGCAGTGGGACATCGCCATCGCGAATCGGTGCAAAGAAATCAAGGGACCAGGCGTTCCTCGCAATGGGCGGAAACAGCAATCCCTCAGATCGACGCTGACCAGTCCCGCCACAGGCGGGAGATTGTGAAAGGCGGCCGTTCGTGGATGGAAACCGGATAAAAAAAAGGCGCTTACCCTGATACAATGGATATAAACGCCTTTGTCTTCACCCACATTCACAATACTATGTGCACGTCGTTGTGCGCTGTAACTCCTTGTTGACGAAGGGTGTATGATACCATATTTCGATTCCGAGTCAAGTCAAAAATGCAACAAGCATGATTCACCAACGGAAGGCCGTTCACCGCGTCCACAGCCCGAGGACAGTGTCTCGTGCGGTTCGGAGTAATGGGTCATTCTCATTTTGCACCGGACAGGCCAGCCCCAGGGATACTCTGACCATTCCCCGGCTCCGGACAGACGCACACTCTTCAGCTGGTAGAGTTCCATCGCATGACCGCTTCATCTTTTCGGACGCAGCGGTTGAAAATTACCGATAGTCTTCCAGTGTGCTTTCTGCTATTCAAGGTGGGAATCATATGGGACGAAAGGGTTTGATTCAACCCAAAAGCTGAAATCTCCATCGATTGATTCAGAGAGCGTGTGGACTGGATCCCGGAACCCTGAATTCTTGACGCTCACGCTTGCGAAAGGAGGATTCCATGAAGAATGTGTTGTTGTTGCTTTGTAAGGGCACGGAGATATACGAAGCCGCGGCCTTCTATGATGTGATGGGATGGGCAGACAGCAGTGGCGAGGTCCCTATCAAGGTAGTGGCAACGGGAATCACTTCCGAGATTCAATGCACTTTCGGATTGACCTTGCGTTCCGACAGGTTCCTTGAACAGATAGATCCGGAAGATTTTGATGCCTTGGCTATCCCTGGCGGCTTTGAACGTTTCGGGTTTTATGAAGAAGCTTATTCGGAGCAAGTCGGTGACTTGATCCGCGATTTTGACAATCGCCAAAAGCCTATCGCGGCCATTTGCGTAGGCGCCCTGGCAATCGGCCGCAGTGGTGCGCTGGCAGACAGAAAGGCCACGACCTATCATTTAGGAGACGGTCGCCGCCGCAACCAGTTGGCCGATTTTGGCGTGCACGTCCTGGACGAAAAAATCGTGCGCGACGGCAATATCATTACATCCTCATCGCCCGAGACAGCCGTGGAAGTTGCTTTCCAATTGTTGGAAATGATCACCACCCGGCATAATGCCGAGCGGATAAGGCACCTTATGGGTTTCCCTTCGATCTGTCAGCTTTACAACTATCTGAAGATATCGGATCGGATTACCACTTCTGGAATGCCCACGAAAGAAGAAATTCCATTGCTTGCGCAGTCCGGGGCCGAAGCGGTCGTCTCACTGGTACCCGAAGGTGTTGGAACCGATTTGCGTGGAGAGGAAACCCATGTCAGGACCATCGGCCTTGATTTTGAGCGTCTTCCTGTGGAATGGGAATCTCCCAAACCCGGCGATTTCCACTCCTTTTGCACCATAATGGAGAAGTACCACGACAAGCAGATACATGTCCACTGCGAAGCGAATATGCGGGTTTCTATCTTTATGGCCCTCTACCGCATGATTGTTGAAGGGTGGACTCGAGAGGCCGCCATGGCGCCGGTGGAGGAGATCTGGAGACCCAACGAAACCTGGCAGGCGTTCATGCAAAAGGTCCTGGATCACTTTCCAGAACCCGAGACTCCCCCTTAAGTTCATTGGCCCCTGAATACACCAACGTATTTTTCGGAAAGGCAGGGGAACAGGATGTTCCCGGAGCGGCGCATGTCGGCCCTGGAACAGGACAGTGGAAGGGCCGACATCCGCAGTGAGCGGAGCCATGGACGGCGAAGCGAACGTAGCAGAGGGAATGTCCCGTTGCCCTGCTCGCAGCGTCTCAATATGTTGTGTAATTACAGATCAAAGCACTAAGTCAGCAGAAGCGCGTCTCTCTCAAGGAAGTCAGAGGCATAACCAAACCTGGACCCGTTTTCGAAAGGAGCGGTCTGATGGAAATTCAATTGATTAGAAACGCGACCGTGCGCCTGAACTATGCAAAAAGACTTTTTCTGACCGATCCCATGCTTTCCGCCGCAGGTGCGATTGAGTCCTTTGCCGGCATCTCCCGAAACCCGACCGTGGAATTGCCCCTGCCGGTCAAAAAAGTGCTTTTCGGCATCGACGCCGTATTGGCGTCCCACATGCACCGCGATCACTTCGACCGAGCCGCCCTGGATCAACTCCCAAAGTCGGTGCCTGTTTATTGCCAACCCCATGATAAAGATCGTCTGTCCTCGGAAGGCTTTCGCGCCGTCTTCCCAATCGAAGATGAACTGGAGATAGAAGATATCACTATCATCCGCACGTCAGGGCGACACGGCAGCGGTCGGTGGCAGGAGATACTGGGGCCCGTCTCCGGCTTTGTTCTGCAGGCAGAGCATGAGCCGACTCTATACTGGGCGGGGGATACAATTTGGAGCCGGGAAGTGCGCCAGGCCCTGGACGTGCATCGGCCCGAGGTGGTTCTCGTACACGCCAGCGGGGCCGAGATGTCGGGAAGCGGTCCGATCGTGATGAATGCCGAACATGTGGGGCTTGTCTGTCGTCATGCACCTCATGCGCGAGTGGTGGCCATCCACATGGAGGCCCTGGACCACGGCAAGGTTTCCCGCAGCCTCCTGCGCCGATTTGCTTTGGAGCAAGGCATTCCGGAAGAGCGGCTTCTTATCCCGCAAGACGGTGAGACCCTCTATCTCTAACCGTCCGGGGGGTCAGGAAGGAAGCCATTTCTTCCGGTACAACTATCGAGCCGGGGCTTCTTTTCCGTACCTTTTCATGACTTCGCGAAAGATGACCAGCTTCTGTACGTCTTGCGTCCCTTCTCCCAACGATGATGCCCACGCGTCCATGGGAAACTTGTGGATAGGGTGTTCGAACATCACGGATGCTGCACCGAAAAGGTCGGCCGCCCAGGTGGTCACCTCTCTGGCGATCATGACGGCCAGATACTTCGCCATGGATGCTTCCAGGCGGAAGTCCTCGTGCCGGTCCATGCCCCAGCAGGCTTTCCAGAGCATGAGCCGCGTCGACTCCATCCTGGCATAAAAATCGGCGATTTCAAAATCTTTGCCTTGGAATTGCAGGATGCTTCTGCCGAATATCTTCCTCCGTTGGGCGTGATCCAAAGCCGCCTCAAAAGCGCCCCGCGCAGTTCCCAGCGTAAGAGCGGTGATGGGCACCCGGCTGTGGGTGAAGATGGTCAATACCTGCTGGAGCCCGCGTCCTCGCTTTCCGAGAAGGTGGTCCTCGGGGACGAAGACGTTTTCGAGCTTTATTCTCGTGAGGTCGGACGGTATCCAGACCTGCTTTCGCAGTTTCTTCCTGGTGACCCCTTTTGCACCGAGATCCACGAGAAACATGGAGAGTCGATTGTTCCTCTGCGCCTGCGGATCTGAAACCGCTGTAAAGATAGCCAGGTCGCTGATATATCCGTTTGTGACATAGGCTTTTGTACCGTTTAGCAGCCAGCCTCCCTCGACCTTTTCCGCGCGCATGGAAACCGCCGCCACATCGCTTCCTGCGCCGGATTCGGTGTTCCCCAGGCAAAGCAACGTCTCTCCCTTTGTGCCCGGCTCACCATATCTCTGCGTCAGGTTGTCGGAGCCGAAGAGCCAGAGCCCGATCAACCCCAAATCCACGTGCGCCAGTGTAGCGACTGCCACGCCGGGCGAAAGAGCGGCCAGGTGCTCCGCCACCAGAGCACCCCGCAGGGCCGAAAACTTGTTCAGACGATTCGCCTTATACTCGTACCCCAGCCAGCCTCCTTCGCCCATGGCGAGATGGAATGAGCGGGGGACAGCCCCTTCCTCATACCACGCAGTGATTTTCGGCCGGAAGTGTTCGTCGAGGAACGCGTCGAAATCTCGAATTTCTTCAGCCAGATTTTCAGGAATCGTAAAATCCATAATGCCTCCTTAAGAAGGTATGCTCCGAGGTGATTCTTGATTTGCTCATTGTTCTTTATCATGAACATTTTGGCGGCAAAAAAGCAAGGGAAGCTTTACGCCTGATTCCTTGTGAAACCTCAGCCTTCGTCCCAATCGAATCTCCTTCCGCCGCACGCTCTTCCAGTCCCCGTATCGAAAAAACCTGTTCAAGCCCTCCGCAAGAGGAGGAGTGTTCACTCAACTGTGAATGATTAATGAATAAGGGGTCCCCGATGTCGGGAATGATCAAAGGCCTTCACCCTGCGGCCGGTGATGAGACGGCAGGGATATCCGGCATCGCAGCGGCAGGCATCCTCGGCTGCGGAGACCTGCCATACTGTTGGTTTCTGAAAAGCCATCGCATCTATTTCCGCTCGATCCGGACCAAATCTTTCTGATTGCACGCTTTCATGAAGTCAGTTGCGAGGTAGGCCAGCGTTTTTCCGATCTTGAGCATTTCCGGAGTGCCCGGAACCGGAGCGCCCTCCGGAAGGTGGAGATAAACCGGCGTTGACTCCGCGGCCACAGTACGAACGTACTGCCTGGCCTCCTCCACACGGAATCCGCTGGGCGTCATGGCACTCGACGGCATGTCGATAAGGCTGTCCATGTCCAGTTCGATGCCCACCGGCAAATCGGCCTGCATGAGAAAGGAGAGCGCTTTCTGAATATGCCCGGTGATGTCCGCGTTCAAATCGAAC
>CAZEGG010000239.1:0-5904 GCA_964511755.1 uncultured Desulfobacteraceae bacterium
GAAGGTCTCTTTTCCCTTTCCGCCGCCTCAGCGGAAAGGGAAAAAATCTTTTCTTCGCGTACTTTGCGCCTTGCGGTAAACACAACTATTCAATTCGGATGTGACATCGCATTTATACATCCCTGCACTTAGCCGAGGATCGCCTTCAGGTCTTCGTCCGGCGTCTTGATGGGCATGATGTTGAAATTATCCACCAGCACTTTCAGAACGTTGGGAGTGATAAAGGCCGGCAGGCTCGGTCCAAGCCTGATGTCCTTAATCCCCAGATGGAAAAGGGTTAACAGGATCGCGACCGCCTTCTGCTCGTACCACGAAAGGACCATGGAGAGCGGCAGCTCGTTCACCCCCACGTTAAAGGCCTTCGAGAGCGCCACGGCGATCTGGATGGCGGAGTAGGCATCGTTGCACTGCCCCACATCGAGAAGCCTCGGGATTCCCCCGATTTCCCCCAGATCCTTGTCGAAGAACCGGAACTTGCCGCAGGCGAGGGTCAAAACCACGCAGTCTTTCGGGACCTTTTCCACAAACTCCGTGTAGTAGTTCCTCCCGGGTTTGGCCCCGTCGCAGCCTGCCACCAGGAAGAAATGGCGAATAGCGCCGCTCTTCACGGCCTCGATCACCTTATCGGCCACGCTCATCACGGCATTGTGTCCGAATCCACACATCACCTCCTTACCGTTCGTGTCCCCCTTGAAACCCGGCAGTTCCAATGCCTTCTGGATGACTTGCGAGAAATTCTTATTGGCTATATGGGTCACTCCGGGGCATCCTACCAGGCCGGTGGTGAAAATATTGTCCTTGTAGGAGTCTTTGGGTTTCTGAATACAGTTGGTCGTCATGAGAATGGCACCCGGAAACTCCGCGAACTCCCTCGTCTGGTTCTGCCAGGCAGTTCCGTAGTGCCCGTAAAAATGGGGATACTTGTTCAATTCAGGATAGCCGTGGGAGGGAAGCATCTCCCCGTGAGTATAGACGTTTATTCCTTTTCCCTCCGTCTGCTTGAGTATCTCCTCCAGGTCTTTAAGGTCGTGTCCTGATACGAGGATGGCTTTTCCTTTCTTCGCACCCAGAGGCACCTTCGTGGGCACCGGCTGGCCGTAGGCCCCGGTATTGGCGGCATCCAGCAGTTCCATAACCCTGAGATTGATCTCACCGCACTTGAGAACCATCTTCACCCAGTCGTCCAGACCCAGATCCTTGTTCCGAGTCGCGGCAAGCCCTTCATGGATAAAGGCGTACACCCTGTCGTCTTGCTGCCCGAGGATCCTCGCATGGTCCGCATAGGCCGCAACCCCTTTGATACCGTAAACCGTGGTCTGCTGGAGGGATCGGATATCCGGATCCAGATCGGTTCGCGAGAGGACGCCTACTTCCTCTCCCTGTTTGACCATTTCATCGAGGGATCCCGCCGGAGTGAACGTGGCCGGTCCTTCGGAAAAATGCATCCTGCCCCCTGCGGCGCCCACCTTCTTTTTCAATCCTTCCCGCAGTTCCACGCACCTATTGATCAGCGGGACAAAGCGGCCCGGATCGAAATCCACGTTGGTGAGAGTCGAAAAACTCGCTTCACAGGTAAACGCATTTACCTCATCGTCCGTCACTCCGACTTTCCGTCCCTCCACGCCATACAAAGAAAGCCCGGTCAGGGCATAGATCAAAAGATCCTGAAGGGCCGCCACCTCGGGCCGCTTCCCACAGACCCCTATCTTGGTACACCCTTCCCCTTTCGACGTCTGTTCGCACTGATAACAAAACATATCTTCTCCTCCTTGTCTCTGGAATTCGGTTTTCGGAAAAAACGCCGTTGCACCGGCGTCTTCCTCATCGTGTGATTCCATTATGTCAACTGTTACGGAAATCTCTTTGACCTAGGTCAAAAGCGGTACTTTTTTCGTTCGGGAATATTCCCTTGCCAATATAGTATACCACGATCCACTTCTCCTAAGCGGGTGGAAAAGCAGTCATGACAACCGGGGAGGGCTTCTTTTCCGGCCAGATAAATATTGAAACCGCGATAGCGCCATGATAGGAGCAGAGGAGTTGGAAACCCGATTTGAGGATAATGCCGCTGGTGGACGTATCCGTAAAATCGATATCATACCAGGATTGGATAGTTTGGAGTCACCGCAAGGCGCAAAGCACGCAAGGAAAAGATTTTTTCCCTTTCCGCCCTTATTTTCTTTTGCCGGCGTCTCGGCGGCAAAAGAAAAGGCAGTTGACTTTGCGGTCTTTGCGCGTTTAGCGAAGCGAGCGGTGAAATACCATAGAGAGTACGTCATCGAACTAAAGATTCAAAGGCCTTGGAGCGGTCTGTGGATGGAACGCGGAAAAGAGAGCAAACATATGCGTACGGGCGGGAAACGGGTTTCCAAAGGCGTGGAGAGAGGTGAGCCGTTTGAGATAGAGGTGGACGGCGAAAAGATCGTCGCCTATGAAGGCGAGACCGTGGGGGCGGCTCTGCTGGCCGCCGGCCAAAGGACGCTGCGGTACACGAACAAACTCGAACGGCCACGGGGGCTGTATTGCGGGATCGGACTGTGCCAGGAGTGTCGCATAACCATAAACGGCGTTCCCAATGCCCAGGCCTGCCAAACCCTTGTGACCCCGGGATGTCGGGTCGAAACCGTGAAAAGTCTCAAGAGACGGGAATCCTGAAAATTGGAAGACTCTGAATTTGTCATTGTCGGCGGTGGACCCGGCGGCATTGCCGCGGCCATGGAAGCCGCGAAGGCAGGGGTCGAAGTCACCCTCGTGGATGAAAATGAAAGACTTGGGGGACAATGTTTCCGGCAGTTCGAAAAAGGCTTCAAGGTGGTCGATCCTGAAGCTCTGGGCCTGGATTATCAGGAAGGGCAGGAACTTCTTCATCAATTCGGTTTGATGGAAGACAAGATCCGGTATCTGAGCAAGACCCTGGTCTGGGGGATATTTGAAAACCGCACCATCGCCCTGGCGCGCGACGGCGCCTCGTCCACCCTGGGTTTCAAGTGTCTCCTTGCGGCAACGGGTGCGTATGATCGTCCGGTTCCCTTTCCAGGCTGGACACTCCCCGGTGTATTTACCGCCGGTGGGGCGCAAAAGCTTGTCAAATCTGAACGCGTACTTCCCGGGGAAAACATCCTTCTTGCGGGCACCGGTCCCCTGCAACTCGTACTGGCGCACCAGATTCTCGAGGCCGGCGGCAAGATCGAGGCCATCCTGGAAGCAGGCAATTTCTCCAGAAATTGGCTCCGGGGATTCCTTGAAATTTGGGGCAACTGGGATTTCCTGAAGGAAGGTCTGAGATACCTGCGCAGCATCCGAAAGGCCGGTGTTCCGCTGCTGCAAAGGCACATTATCTGTGAGGTCCACGGAGAAGGCCGGATCCAAGAGGCGGTGATTGCAGAGGTGGATAGAGACTGGAGACCCAAGCCCGACACGGCCCGTGCGGTTGAAGTGGATTCAATCTGTCTGGGATACGGCCTCGTGTCTTCAAGCGAGCTGACCATGCTGGCCGGATGCGGGCACAGCTATGATCTGAGACTGGGGGGCTATGTTCCCCTGCGCTCGGCAACCATGGAAACCACCGTGCCGGGAATCTACGCGGTAGGCGACGGCGCCGGGGTGGCCGGAAGAAAAGTCGCCATCGAAGAGGGCCGTATTGCCGGGATATCAGCGGCGCGTGCCTTGGGGCATCTTTCCGGTACGGATGCGGTCGAGCAGATAAAGCCTTGTCTGAAAAGGCTTCGGAGAATCGGGCGATTCCGGAGGGTGCTCGACGACATCAGCTTGCCTCGCAGGGGCCTTTACGAACTTGCTCAGGATGACACCATCATATGCCGCTGTGAAGAGGTGACTCTCAAACAACTAAAGGACGCGCTGGCCGTCGGTATACTCCGGATGAAGGATTTCAAACGTATATCACGCATGGGTATGGGGCCTTGTGAGGGCCGGATGTGCGTGCCTTCTGCGATCGAGATGATGCGGCACCGGCTCGGAGCGTCCGCCGAGGATGTCAGGCGTTTACTGCCCAGGCCTTCGATAAAACCGGTTGCGCTCGGCGTGCTGGCCGCCGCTGGGACAGCCGAAAGGAAGACTGCACATGGTTCCTCAAGAAGCTGAAGTTGTTGTAATCGGCGGCGGGGTTATGGGCTCGTCGGTCGCCTACTTTTTGGCCAAGGCCGGGAAAGATGTCGTCCTCGTGGAAAGGGGATGGTTCGCGGGAGAAGCATCCGGCGCCAACGCGGCTTTTGTCTGGACAATAACGCGAAAGTCCGGAATCGATATCAGACTGGCCATGCACAGCCTCGGCATCCACAAGCAGCTCGAAGCGGAACTGGAAATGGGCTTTGAGTACGTGCGGGGAGGCGGGTTGTTGATCATAGAAAACGAAACGCAGATTCCTTTGGTAGAAGCGCATCTCAGGAAAAGAGCTGAAGACGGGCATCCTTTGGATCTGATCGATGCCGAACAGGTCCTGGAGTTGGAACCCCATCTTTCAAAGGAAAGGGTCCTCGGAGCCGTCTACAGCCCTGTCGACGGAAAAACCAACCCCATCTTTCTTGTTATTGCCCTGAACTTGCATGCCCGGAAGCTTGGGGCAAGATTGCTTCATCATACCGAGGTCGTGGGGATAGAGGCGGCCGGCGGAGCAGTCAAAGGGGTCGTTACCGACAAAGGCACGATCAAAACAAACATCGTCGTAAATGCTGCCGGGAGCTGGGCGAGCTTTATCGGTGAAATGGTTGCGGTCAACGTTCCGGTCTCTCCCTTTCAAATGGCAATGCTGGTTACCGAACAGCTGCCTCCTACCGTAGCACACGCCGTTATGGGCGCCTCCTATATGGTGGAAGAAGACGCGGGAAAAAAGGAAGGCTTGGGGTGCGGCCTCATTATGAGCCAGCAGACCGCCGGGAACCTTCTTATCGGGGCGAGCTGGCGGAAAGCAGGATACGACAAGAGGACCATTCAAGAGGAAATAGAACTCATTGCACGGGTAAATGTCAGAGCTATGCCGATGCTCAAGACCGTCCGTTTGATTCGCTCCTATGCGAATTTTTTTCCTCAGACTGAGGATGATCTTCCGATATTGGGAAAAGTGGACGGCATTGAGGGATTTATCATGGCATGTGGTCATGGAGGGCACGGGATCTGTCTGGGGCCCGGGTCGGGCAAACTCATTCAGGAACTGATTTGCGATGGCAGGACCTCGCTCCCGATTGACGAACTGAACCTTTCTCGTTTCAATCAGGCGCGACATGCATGAATCCCATGCACTGCTCGCATGATCTGCCGCCATTGACATGATCACTTGATTATTGTATTATAGATATCGGATATTGAGAAATTTGGATCACTTGGTGCGGCTCCTGCCCTGAACGGCCTCGGTGATAAACTTCTTGAATCCGGCTCAAGAAACCGGGCACTCCACGACAAATACTTACCCTGTCTCGCGCGATTGATGCTGAAATCATAGCCGCTCGTCCGATCAGGAGCCCGAAACCGCGGCCTCCCCGGCGGTTCATCACCCGGCCGGGCCCACGGAGAGGACCATGCTCTCCGGGTGGCCGTTTGCACGCCGGTCGGTCTGGACCATGTGCCGGATGAGCAGAGCTTATCAAATCAGTTATTTTTTGAATAGACAGGAGAGAGCATGAGTTCACGCACCTTGGAAATGGATCGAGCGGAACAAGACATGACCTTGGATGAAGAAAGAAGCCTCATAAGAAAAAGAGTCCTAGAGATACTGGATATTGCGCCCGAATGGAAGGCCATCATGCTTTCCTCTCATTCACTGGGCATGAAAGGGAAATTGACCAGAGAATTTCTATTCAACATCCTTGCCGATTCATTTGACGGGGAGCATGATACGCCCCCGCTGGAATGGGTCCTGCTGCGGGATTCGGTCAAGGCCTTCAGGACGAT
>CAZEGG010000240.1:0-5901 GCA_964511755.1 uncultured Desulfobacteraceae bacterium
GAAGGAAGACCTTGAGAAGGAAGGGTACGGCAGGTACCTGAGCCTTTTCTCTGAAGACAAATCAGACCGGAAAACGAAGGCCTTCGGTGGTTTTTGAGAGGAACCGCGCATGAAGGATATTCCGGCCCCCGATCACAAAACCATATTCATGTCAGGGTTTGCGACCAACATGCAGGCAATCACGGATTTTGTCCGCCTTTGCCGTTTTCCGCAGGGTCAATAACGCGGCCCGGGCGAAGATCAACGTGGGTTAGGATCAGATAGATCGTCGCGCAGGCATACGCGATGAGGGTTCCGAAATAGATCCCGAGGGGCGGGTATGTCAGGTGAACGACCAGGGCATAAATGAACAGCGAAACGAGGCCTTCCGGCACGCCCTTTATGAGCGTGTGCACGTGTTCGGTCCGATAGGTGAAGTGGACGATCACCATGACCGGGAATAGGACCATGGGAAACGCAGAAAACAGCCCGGCCCAGCGTGGTCCAACAATTTTTGCGACTCCTGTAACGACAATGATAACGGCCCCGGCAAAAAGCGCTCTCCCGAAAAGCAGGATCATGTTGAGGGGCATTCTCTTTTCTATGCTGACATTTCTGATGTTCCTGAAGAGAAGCCTGAAAAGCACAAAGGACGCCGCAGGGATAGCAAGTGATATGAGGACGGTGGCCTTCAGGAGGTGGAGAAGGGAGATGATCAGTACATAGCCTCCAAGGCCTGCAAGCGATGAGATGATGATGTTGAACCATTTCCTTTGCAGTCTGATCCGGCGAGACGCCAGGTAATAACAATAGGTGAAGCCTTGTATCCCCACGAGCCCGATCATGGTGTACAGGGCACTTTGCGAGGCAAAAGAGGGACTTATTTCAAGTCCGATGAAGAACAGGCTGATGGCGGCCCCGAGGGGATACCCGGAGAGAATCCCCGCCACGCGGGGACTGACGAATTCGGCAATCAGGGACAGGGTGACCACCATGAAGACGGACACCAGTATTTTGATCAACGCCATGAGCAGGACTCATAATACATTTTGCCCCCGAATTCCAGTTATACTTCCTGCTTGATTACTTCTGAAAGGGTTTTCACGGCCCTGTCAATGCCTTCTTCATCCGCCATCGTATAATTGAGCCGCATTGTCTCGATGCCGTCCCCCTTCCGGGTAAAAAAGAATTTTCCTGGAACAAAGGCTACTTTCCTTTCTATGGACTTCCAGTAGATCTTTTCCATGTCGATCCCTTCGGGTCCCTCAGCCCAGATAAACATTCCGCCTTCCGGTTTCGACCACCTGAATCCGTCGGGCAAGTATCTTCTCAGGGCTTGAAACATTGCTTCCTGCTTCGGTTTGTAGATTTTGATTATCTTCGGCAAATGCTCTTCGAGGTATCCGCCTGAGAGATATTCAGCGGCAAGGGCTTGGTTGAATGTGCTCGTGTGAAGGTCGACGCCCTGTTTTGCAAGGACGAGCCATTCCCTGATCAGTTGTGGAGCGACGAAAAAGCCGACCCTGAGACCGGGGGCGAACACCTTGGAGAGGGTACTGACGTAAACAACATTTTCCGGCGCAAGGATCTTGATCGGAGGAATGTCCACTCCCCGGTATCTCAAGGCGCCGTATGGATCATCTTCAATGAGCAGGGCATTGTGCCTTTGAATAATGCGAGCGATTTTTTCCCTTCGCGCCAGGGGGATGGTTCTTCCCGTGGGATTCTGAAATGTGGGCACCAGGTAAATGAATTTTATCCTGCCGAGTTCGAGGACATGTTCGAGCGACGCAGGAATGATTCCGTCATCATCCGTGTCGAGCCGGGCATAAACAGGTCCATAAGGATTGAAGGCTTGAATCGCTCCGAGGTAGGTCGGGGCCTCCACCGCGACACTGTCTCCTCTGGAGACGAGAATTTTTCCAAGTGCATCCAGAACCCCCTGGGAACCGCTCGCTACGAAGACTTCGCCTCCCGACGCGCGGATGCCTTTCTTCCGGAGATAACCTGCGAGGGCCTCCCTCAGGGGCGGGAAACCCTCGGTAAGATCGTACTGAAGAGCGCTTGAGGAGTACTTCTCGATTACCCGGGAAGTCAGTTCTTTCATGATTTCCAGAGGAAAACTCTCCGGTGCCGGGATTCCTCCGGCAAGGGAAACCATTCCCGGTCGCGAAACCGCCTTCAGGATCTCCCGGATCGCGCTGGCTCCCATGTCTCGTGTCCGTCGTGCAAGCAAGTCCCTGAAATCCATCCTCGCACCCCGTTCTTCTACTATCTCCTTCGGGGTAGTCCTCGAAGGGGCTTGTTTTTGCCTGTATCTCTAAAGTGACTAGAGTTGAGGAATTTTCTCTTTTCTATTGAAGAGAAAAACGAAACTTTCCATTAACTCTAGCTCACTTCATCACCTTCTTAACTGATCGATGTAGAAGCGGAGCTGGGTGATAGTCTGTTTCCAGATCGATGGGTCTCTGCTTGCGGTGTAGAGCGCAGAGGCACCGTTCATGGAGATAACGAGAAAGTTGGCTATTTCCCGAAAATTCAACCCATCTTTCAGCATTTCCTTCTGATCCGCCTCCTTCAACCAGACCTGCAGCAGCTTTGAGAAACGGACGAAACCCCGCAATATATGCCTGCTCATGGTACCCGATTGCCCGGAGAGTTCCACGAGGCTGTTGAGAAAGAAACATCCTCCCTCGAAGACACCCGCTCCCAGGTAATCTCGCAGGTCATTTTCTATTGTTTTTTCAATGCGCTCGACCGGATTCGGAACATCCCGCGCATCCTTGAATACGATGGCCCGCCAGATCATCACGGCCTCTTCATAAACCGCGTACCAGATGTCTTCCTTGCTTTTGAAATGGCCGTACAGGCCTCCTTTTGTCAGACCGGTCGCTTCCTGAATATCATTTATCGACGTATTGAAATATCCCTTTACCGAAAAGAGCTGGAGAGATTTTTCAATAATATTCCGTCGAGTCTGCGTCCCTTTGTTTGCCATGTCTGCCCATGCATGCTGAAAATATACCAACCGGTCTGGTTAAAACTACTCAACGGGTCCGATCATGTCAAGGATTTTTTTCGAATAGCCTACTGTAATTCTCCAGCTGAAATACACGATTCACCATATTTACCTGTTTCGACCGGCAGTGGTAGTTTTGAATTACTCGCGATACCGGTCATTCGGACAAGGTCGGAGAAATGGGACAGTCGCTTTACTGACGGTGAAAAGCCCGAAGGTCAAAGACATCTTTTCAACCGGTATTTTTGAAGCAGAGGACGACGAGAAAGACAGATGGACGAAAACAGAAGAGTGGACAGCCCGGTTCATGCGTTTCTGCCCTTTGAAGTTGAGGGATTCGACGCCCTGGCGGAACTCGCCCTGGATATGCGCTGGTCGTGGAACAACGCGGCCGATGAAGTGTGGCAGGAGCTGGATCCTGTGCTTTGGGAACTCACCCACAACCCGTGGGTCGTCCTGCAGACCGTGGCGCGGGACCGGCTCCAGCGCATTGCCGCCAATCCTGACTTTCGGGAAAAGGTCGACGGCTTGCTGCGCACCATGCGCGAAGAGACAAATGCGCCTGCCTGGTTCCAGCAGGTGCACGGAGAGGCGCCCCTTTCCTGCGTCGCCTATTTCAGCATGGAATTCATGTTGAGCGAGGCGCTCCCCATCTATTCAGGTGGGCTCGGCAACGTGGCGGGCGACCAGCTCAAGGCGGCGAGCGACCTAGGGGTGCCGGTGGTCGGTGTGGGACTCCTCTACCAGCAGGGCTATTTTCGTCAGGTGATCGACCGGGACGGTATGCAGCACGCGCTTTTTCCCTACAACGATCCCGGCCAGCTGCCGGTCACGCCGGTTCGGGAGGCGAACGGGGAATGGCTGCGGCTGGAGGTGAAGCTCCCCGGGTATTCCCTCTGGCTTCGTGCCTGGCAGGTCCGGGTGGGACGCGTCACTCTCTATCTCCTAGACAGCAACGACGCGGCCAACTATCCGGTCCACCGGGGCATTACCAGCGAGTTGTACGGCGGAGGAGCCGAACTGCGGCTGCAGCAGGAACTGGTCCTGGGGATCGGCGGCTGGCGTCTTGTCAGGGCACTCGGCCTCACGCCGGAGGTCTGCCATCTGAACGAGGGACATGCCGCATTTGCCGTGCTGGAGCGGGCGTGCACCTTCATGGAGGACACAGGCCGGTCCTTTGCTGAAGCCCTTGCCGCAACACGTCCCGGCAACCTCTTCACCACTCATACGCCGGTGGCCGCTGGTTTCGACCGGTTCCCTCCCTTTCTCATTGACCATTACCTCGGGCGCTATGCAGCCGACAGGCTCGGCATCCCGCTTCGGGATCTGCTCGCCCTCGGCCGGATGCACCCGGACGACGCGGACGAGCCGTTCAACATGGCCTACCTGGCCATAAGGGGGAGCGGAGCCATCAACGGGGTGAGCCGGCTGCACGGGAAAGTGAGCCGGCGAATCTTTGCATCGCTGTTTCCGAGATGGCCGGAACAGGAAATACCAGTGGGTCACGTCACCAACGGAATCCATGTGCCGAGCTGGCATTCCGCTGAGGCCGACGAATTCTGGTGCGAGGTCTGCGGTGCGCAGGCGTGGCTGGGAACAACGGACCAAATGGCGGAGAAGATTCGCGCTATCCCCGACGCCCGGCTGTGGCGGTTCCGTACCGACGCCAGCGCCGCCCTGGTTGGATTCGTCCGTGAACGGCTGTCCCTCCAGTTGACCGCCTCCGGCGCAGCACGGGATGAGATAGAAACCGCCCGGCATGTCTTCGATATCAACGTGCTGACCTTGGGCTTCGCACGCCGTTTTGCGACCTATAAACGGCCGAACCTTCTCCTCCACGACCCGGATCGGCTGTTGCGTATGCTCAATGATCCGCAGCGTCCCGTACAGCTCATTCTTGCCGGCAAGGCACATCCTGCGGATCAGCCGGGACAGGACATGATCCGCCGTTGGATAGAATTCATCCGCCGCCAGGAGGCGGTCAAGCGTGTTGTATTTCTCAGCGATTACGATATGTTTATCACCGAGCGGCTGGTACAGGGGGTGGATGTCTGGCTCAATACGCCGCGGCGTCCCTGGGAGGCCTCCGGCACGAGCGGCATGAAAGTGCTCGCCAACGGCGGCATCAACCTGTCGGAACTGGACGGCTGGTGGGCGGAGGCCTACGCTCCTGAAGTGGGCTGGGCGCTCGGAGACGGAAGGGAGCACGGAGAAGATCCGGCCTGGGATGCCGCCGAAGCGGACGCGCTTTACACCCTGCTCGAAGAGGAAGTAATTCCGGCGTTCTACAGTCGGAATCAACAGGGCATACCGGCCGCTTGGGTGGCGCGGATGCGCGAGAGCATGGCGCGCCTCACTCCGCAGTTTTCCGCCGGGCGAACCGTTCGGGAGTATGCTGATGCGTTCTATCTCCCGGCAGCGGCCGCTTACCGCCGGCGGGCAGCGGACAACGGTGCTGCAGGGGCAGACGTGGCCCAGTGGCAGCGCACTCTGGCAGAGAAATGGCTGAATGTGCATTTCGGCGAAGTGAAGGTCACTGTCGAGAAGCAGGATTACCTGTTCGAAGTTCGGCTCTATCTCGGCGTTCTTGATCCGGATGAAGTGCGCGTCGAATTGTATGCTGAAGGCTTGAACAACAGTGATCCGGTCCGACAGGGAATGACACGCAGTGAGCAGTTCGCCGGAAAGGAAAACCTCTGCGTCTACAGCGCCCGCGTGCCGGCAGGCCGTGCGGCATCCGATTATACGCCGCGGATGATGCCGTACCGCGCCGGCGTTGCCGTGCCCCTTGAAGAACCTCGGATTCTCTGGCAGCGATGAGCGGCCTGAGCGGCCTGGACACGCTGGCTTTTTCCGGCGGCATCGGCGAAAACGCACCTGAGGTTCGTGCCCGGATCTGCGAT
>CAZEGG010000241.1:0-5897 GCA_964511755.1 uncultured Desulfobacteraceae bacterium
CAACTGACGGTGCCCCTTGAGGTGCGGGTAGGTCTCCAGGAATGACCTTCCCACTTCACCAAGTCGTCTTCTCAGATCATCCGTGCCTTCCACCGGAGGGCAGGTCAGCAATGCCTTATCACAATCGGCCCGCGACTTGAGAAAGAAGATTGCGGGCAACAGATCAAACTGCCGCAGGATTTCAATGATACGGCCGTAGTCCATCTTCGCGGACCCCCTCAGGCTTCTTCGCCGCGGCCTGCCCATGTATTTCCTGATCTTGGGCGCTAATCCCTTTCTTCCTGCCAGGGGCGATATCAAACCATCGGGAAAGAGAAAAAGGAACTCCAGAGGCACCGGCCTCTGTTCCGCACGCACAACCTCTATGCGGGTTCCACGCACTGCACTCAGCCATGCACTGATTTCATCGGCATTGGATATGGTCGCTGACAGGAGGAGAAGCCTGACCCTGGGCGGCAGATAGATGAGGACTTCCTCCCACACAACTCCACGGTCCGGATCACTGAGGTAATGCGCTTCATCAAGGATAACAAGGTCGGCCTCAAGGGTGCCACCCTGGTGCATCACGTCGTACAGCTGGTTCCTGAGGATCTCCGTGGTGCCGACGATAACTGGAGCGTCCGGGTTCTCTTTCCGGTCTCCTGTCAGAATCCCGCAGGAGGTGTCGCCGAAAGTCCGGCAGAATTCAGTGTAGATGGAATTGGAAAGGGCCTTGAGCGGAGACGCGTACCACACTCTTTTATTCCCGTTCAGACACGCAAGGATCGCCTGGGACGCGATCCACGTCTTTCCTGCACCGGTGGGAGCACTTACCAGGACGTCGTGATGCCTGATCAGGTCGATGGCGGTCGTCTGGAACGCATCCGGTTGAAAGGGGGCGTTTTCCGGGATGCCGATTTGTCTGAAGGAATGGTGCAGTCCCGGATCAATCCGGGGCCTTTCATAAGGGGCTTCCCTTTTTCCATGTGCTCTTCTTGGAGGTCTGCTTCCGTGCCTTCTTCTGTATGTCTCTTTCAAGAGTATAGCTCAGGCCACGAGTTCACTGGACACCTGCCCCATATCCTGGAAAAAATTCTTCATGGAGCGGGGGAAATCAAGGTCATTTATGGTCTTGAGTAGATCGTCAACGGTCTCATCGCACCCCTGAAGGATCTTGGCACTGTTCACGTACACCTTCTGCAGGGCTTCCCGGGCAAATATGCGGGCACAGGCCTTGATGAATTCCGGTGAACGGGTCTGCCCGTTTCGCCGGTGCCCGGCCGCCTTTCTGCAAAGGGCATCGGCAACCTCAGACCACGTCATCATGTCGGCAAGCAGGAACATGACGTACTGGTTCTTCGTCAGTTTCTGCCTCCGCGATGCGAGGATCACTTCGTTTAGGGCACGGAGCCCTTTGGCAACCATGAGGCCGCCGCAGTCCGCAGGCAGGCTGTCCAGCCTCTCGGCCATTTCACCATAAAAAGATCCCTTGGATCTGACAGTACTCCGCATGCGAAACATGGAGATGATATTCCTCTGAATCTCACTGGTGCCTTCGTATATCGTGAGGATCTTCACATCCCTCTTTATCTTCTCTACTTCGTACTCACGCATGTAGCCATACCCGCCGAAGGCCTGGATGGCATCGTTGGCGGTGGCATCTCCGGCCTCGGTAGCAAAATATTTCGCGATGGATCCTTCCACCTGCATATCCTCTTCGCCGGAGTCGATTCTCCGTGCGACCTCCTGGATGTAGGCGCGGGCAGCCTCGAGCTGCACGGCGTGGGGGACCAGGAGCTGATGAGTATAGCCCTGCTTTTCAGCCAGCGTGGTGCCGAACTGGACTCTCTCCTTTGAATACCGGACAGCCCGCTCAAGGGCGGCCATCCCGCCTCCGAGCCCGAAGGTGGCGACCATCAGACGCGTGTAGCCAAAAACTTTGTTGGCTTCCTTGAGGCCCTGCCCCTCTTTCCCGCCGATCAGATCTGCCGCGGGAACATACAGATCCTCCAGGCTGAGCGGGCACGTATCGGATGCCCTGATCCCGTGCTTGTCTTCATGCTTGCCCGGCGTCAACCCTTCTGCACCCTTTTCTACGACAAAAAAGGAGGGACCTTCCGGGGTGTCGGCGAGGATAGTGTAGAGATCAGCCACTCCTCCGTTGGTAATAAACTGTTTCTGCCCATTCAGCTTATACCCATTGATATTTCCATTTTCATCCAGGACGCGAATGGCTTTTGTTTTCAGGGACTGAACATTGGAACCGGCATTTGGCTCTGTGACGCCGTAGCCGACAATAAGTCCCTCTTCGGCTATCTTCGTTATATATTTCTCTCTCTGCGCCTCGGTGGCACCCACACGAAGAGGGTCCATCCCCAGGCAGATGGCAAGAAAAGAGGTGGCAACCCCCAGGTCCATCTTGGCCATACGCTCCGAAACAACCGCAACTTCCACGGCCCCTGCCCCTAATCCTCCATAGGCTTCCGGGATAAAGATAAGATGCAGCGCCACTTCGGGGCTCAGCATGAATCGGATGAGTTCTGTGGGAAATTCACCACTCCGGTCCATTTCGAGTTTTACTTCCAACGGCAGCTTATCTTTCTCCAGTTTGTCTATGGTATTCATGACCATCTGAAATATTTCCGGATCCATTTTGTTTGTCTGCGTCATCAACACTCCTCCATTCAATCGATCTGCGGCATTGGTAGAGCCGAGTCAATTTTCATTTCAAATTACGCTTCTCACCCTCGATTCCATCGGTGAAAAAATGAGGCGGCTGTCTGAGTTTCCTGGTTCGATTCATTTCTACCCGATTGCCATGGGCGTTGTCAATGTGAATGGGTCACTCCAAGGGTTTTCTTCAAAACGCATTGAGGATACACACGTTAGATACGGCGAATGAGACCAAACTCAGGAGCCCGGAGACCGTGTGGCTGCAAACCGCCGAAAAACATCTTTCTCCTAATTTTCATGATTCCCGACCTCCGACAAATGTACGGAACACTGCCGGCCAATCCTTAACCGTCACCGTACCCTTCCTGTTTTCGCGCTTGAAAAGGAGAAGGATTTGTCCTAATGTAAGGATGATATATGGTGCTTTGGAGGAGCGTTTATCCTGCTTGCCCGTCCAGTTACGTGAGTCAATTCTACCGGCTTCCCTTTTGAGTCGCGGATCTCGGGTGTTGTTGCGTGGGGGCAATCGGGTGCTGACAATGCCCTATTTGCATGTGTACAGCCTTTTCAATCCGTAAGGAAGGAGCTGCATCATCTACTATCCGCAGGAACGATACGGGCTTGTTGAGGGTAAAGGTCTCGGCCTTCTCCATCTGTATTTCGGACAGGGTGTCGGAAAAACAACCAGAGCCGTTGGGTTGGCGGTCCGGGCATCCGGTGAAGGTCTTCAGGTGGACTTTGTCCAATTCATGAAGTCCGGAACGTCTGGAGAGGTGAAGATATTCAAACAGATCCCACGAATAAATTACTGGAACCCGGGGGTGCACCCGTTCATCCTCTCACGTGGACCACGGGCAATTCATTACCGGCATGCTGCGGAATCACTCCAGTACGCTGAAAAGGCGGTGCAGAGAGGCACTGACCTGCTCATCTGCGACGAAATATTGGACACGGTGTTATTTGGGTTACTCCTCAAGGATCACCTTTTAAATCTGGCGAAAGCATGCAAAGGAAAAGTCGAACTTGTCATGACCGGAAGGGAAGCATTTCCTGAACTGATTGATGCCGCGGACTATGTAACCGAATTTGTGCAGAAGAAACATCCTTATTATGTTGGAACAAGAGCAAGGAAAGGAATTGAGTTCTAGCGACAACTTTATCCCCGTCGCCAACCATCGGTTTACGGCCCCAGGATTTCTTCCGGCACCAATCCCTTGAGGTGCGGAAATTTATCGGTCATGTGAGGGATCTGCAGAGCCTCCATGAACTCCTTTTCAAAATCCTTTTCCACGGTCAATTCAATGTACTCGACATTCCGGGAGATCCAATCAGCCTCTTTACGCATATCTCGATCAAGCAGGACCACCCTTGCCCCATCACCGGCGGCGTTCCCTACCGAAACTATCCTGTCAATTTCGCAGTCAGGGAAAAGACCCATTGTCAATGCTTTCTCTCTGTCCACATGAGTGCCGAACGCACCGGCTATCTTGATCATATCCAACCGCTCAATGCCCATGCGTCGCATCATCAATTTGCATCCGGCATAAAGGGCCCCTTTTGCCAGTTGTATCTGGCGTATGTCTTTTTGGGTGATCACCACGTCTTTGCCGATTGACGTCTCGTCAGCCCAGGCGATGACAAACTCCTTTTGTCTCGGGGCATCCGGGTTGCTGCGGAAACGGGGCGACTTCTGGTCCTTTGCAAACCGCCCACTCTTCTCCACGACGCCGGAGCGGTAGAGTTCAGCCAAAACATCTAAGATCCCGGACCCGCAGATGCCTTTGGTCTTCATTTCTTCTGGTTTGGAGTACTTGCGCCAGGCTTCCCTGCCGACCACCTTATAGTCCACATCATGAGTTTCCGGATCTATCTTAATACGTTCAATGGCCCCTGGGGCCGCCCGCATCCCAAAGGCCAACTGGGCACCTTCCAAAGCCGGACCGGTGGCGCAGGAAGATGATATGAGTTTTTCTTTGTTTCCCAACACCAATTCTCCGTTGGTGCCTATGTCTATGATTAACTGCATCTGCTCACTCTTATGCGGCTTCTCCGTGACTAACACGCAGACGTTATCGGCACCTACGAAGCCTGCCTCAATAGGCATAATGAACACATTGGATGACCTGTTGATCTTGATCCCCAAGTCGCGAGCCTTAATGTCAAGGCTCCGGTGCACCACAGGTGGAAAGGGCGCCATACCCACATACTGGGGATCCAGCTTCAACAAAATGTGGTGCATGGCGGTGTTGCCCCCCAGGGTCAAGTCGATGATATCAGATGGTTTAAGCCGGAGATAAACCTTGCCCTCCTCAGGTTCTTCCACCATAACCGGTTGATCATTCTCATCCCTGATAACCTTTCCGTCTCGGTCCCTTTTCTTTTTCATGGGCGGGCAGGTTCTTCCACAGGCCTTCATGACAAGATGATTGAGCCCTTCAACAATATCATCACTCATCCGCTCCAGACCCCCGGGAGTCTGCATGTGGTAGGTAATACGCGACATTACATCTTCGCCGTATTTGCACTGAGGGTTCATCATGGAGACCGTATCCAGTACTTCCATAGTGTTCATGTTGCACAAGTAGGCAGCCACTGTTGTGGTGCCCACGTCAATTGCCATCCCATAGAAATCCTCGGTCCTGCCAGGCCACACCTTGATGATTTCCTTATCCATCCAGACAGCCACTGTTGCGGTCCACTCTCCCTTGCGAAGCGCACCCGGCAAGTCCCTCAAGGCAAACCAATCGATATCCAGGGCATTCAGTCCGTATTCTCTCTCCAGGAATTTTTCAAGGCGCTCAAAATCTGCCACAGGGTCTTCGAAGGTCGGTGGCATGAGGGATACCGAATAAATCCGCACCGCTGGGTTCCAATTTATCGCAATATCTCGCGCTGCTTTACTCACAACCTGCTTTCCCGCCCGTGACTCCTCCGGGACAAACACGAGAAGATCTCCAAGTATGCCAGTTGCACAAGCCAGTCGATAGCCTGCCTCTTTCTGGGCAGGAGGGATAAATTTGCCCTCCTCCTCCTGCCAAGGACCGGCATGAGCAGAATCAGAGATGATTCCGAATTTCTCAAACGCGCCCTTTTCAATTCTGACTTTGCATTTTCCGCAGGCCTTCTTTTCACCACACAAGGTTTCAATATCCACCCCGAGTTGACGGGATGCCTCGATGATATTTATTCCCTTCTTGACCTCTCCTCTTCTTCCCGAAGGTTGGAAAATAATCTTCGCTGTTGTT
>CAZEGG010000242.1:0-5896 GCA_964511755.1 uncultured Desulfobacteraceae bacterium
GTTTCCGATGCTGCTTATCAGGAAGCTTTTTCCTGTGACTCCCTTGCCTCCGCCTACTGCCCAGATTTCAGGAGCGGTGGATCGCTGTTTCTGAGTTCGGGCTTCCACTCCGCTCTCTTTTTATGATTTTCCGGTCGAGCCGAGCACGCCGCATGGTCCTGCTCCGGTGTTCGACTCCGGCCCCGGTAGTTTCAGGGCATAGACCATGAACGTACCGGCTTTCCATCCTTCGGCTTATTCCTGCGGAAGATCGTAAAGTAATTACAATTTCTCTTGATTCCTCTGGATGGCCAATCTATCATCCCTGCGTATGAAGGAGCAAGAAATTTCTCGGATCTTGTGGGATCGAGAAGGACGATGAAAGAGTTTGACATCCTCCGGATTCCTCTTGAAGGCGCCCGTTTGGTGGAAGCCAACGCGGGTACCGGAAAGACCTACGCCCTTTCGGGTCTCTTCCTGCGACTGATCCTGGAACACAATCTCTCTCCCGATGAAATACTGGTGGTGACCTATACCCGTGCGGCAACCCAGGAACTCCGGGACCGGATCAGGCGCATGATCCGGCAGGCGATCGATTTCCTTTGCAGCGGAACGGCAGCGGATCCCTTTGTCGAAGTCCTTGCCATGGGACAGCCGGACAGGGGCCGCTCCGTCGGTGCACTTACCAGGGCCCTCAGGGGACTTGATGAGGCAGCAATCTTCACCATCCACGGCTTCTGTCAGCGCCTCCTCCAGGAGAACGCCTTTGAGACCGGTTCCCTGTTCGACATGGAGCTGGTCACCCAGGAACAGTCCCTGGACCGGGAAATCGTGGAAGATTTCTGGCGCACCCGTATCTGCACGGCCGAGCCGGAACTGGTTCACTACCTGTTTCATAAGAAATGGAGCACGGACAGCCTCCTGCGGATTCTGGGCCCGGGCCTGAAACACCCCTATATCCGCATCGTTCCACAGATCACGGCCTCCGCACTGCACGCCCTCGGCGAATATCGAAAGACGCTGGACGCTCTCCGGAAAAGCTGGCCCGGAGCAAAGGATGAGGTGCGGGCACTGCTCATGGACCCGGGGATCAAGGGAAACGCGTACGGCGTCACAACGACTGCCCGCGGCCCGTCGTCGCCCCGGGAACTGAAGGTCGGCAGCATGATGGCGGCGATGGACCAGTTCCTCGCTGCTCGTCGCCCGCTGTTCCCTCCTTTCTCGGATATGGAGAAGTTCAGCGCGGGCAGACTGGCTGCCTCCATGAAAAAGGGACACTTTCCTCCCCGGCATGAGTATTTCGACCTGTGCGGCCGGTTGTGGGATCAGAAGAGCGCGCTGGCGGACGAAATGGACCGGAAATTGATTTTTCTGAAGGGCCGGCTTTTTGAGTATGTCCGGGAGGAACGCCTGAAGCGCAAGACCCTGAGAAATATTCGGACCTACCAGGACCTGCTCACGGATGCCCTTGCGGCACTGGAGCACCGGGGGAAGGAATCGTTTGTCAGGGCCGTCCGTTCCAAATACCGGGCTGCCTTGATCGACGAGTTTCAGGATACGGACCCGGTCCAGTACCGGATTTTCAAGCACCTTTTCGAGTATGAAAAGACGCCTCTTTTCTATATCGGTGATCCCAAGCAGGCCATCTACGGCTTTCGGGGCGCAGATGTGGTCACCTATCTGCAGGCTGCGGCTGCCGTTCCCGATGCCTCCACGCTCCGAACAAACTGGCGTTCCGGTCCGGACCTGGTGCAGGCCGTAAACGCGCTTTTCTGCGGAATCGAGCGGCCCTTTGTGTACCCGGAGATAGCCTATGTCCCTTCCAAATCATCCGAAGACGGGTGCCGGGATTCTCTGCATGTGGAAGGAGACGATGCGGCACCCCTCAGGATATGCGTTCTTCGTCCGCCGGAAGGGGAAGATCAGTCCGGTCTGTTGCCGAAAAAAAGGGCGTGGCCCGCCATACTGGAATTTGTGGCCAGCGAGATCGCTCGACTGGTCAACCTGGGAAGGACCGGGAAGGCGTTCATCGGAGAGGAACCTCTGTCGGAAAGGCACATTGCCGTCCTCGTGAGGAAGAACAGAGAGGCCCGGCTGGTACAGGACTCCCTCAGGCGCGTCAACATACCCAGCATCCTCTATAACGCCGGCGACATCTTCGAGACCAGGGAGGCCTTTGAGGTCGGCCTGGTCCTGCAGGCCGTTGCGGAACCGGGGAGCGAAGGACATATAAAGGCGGCCCTGGCAACAGACATGATGGGAATGCGCGGGGAGGATATTCAGACCCTTTCTCACCGGGAAGGGGCCTGGGAGCAGCGTGTGTTTGATTTCAGGGAATACCGCAAAATCTGGGAAGAGCAGGGGTTTATGCGGATGTTCAGGGGGATTCTCACCAGGGAAAAGGTCCGCGTCCGCCTCCTGGCCTTTCCTGACGGTGAGCGCAGGCTTACCAACCTGCTGCACCTTGGGGAAGTGCTCCATCGCGCTGCGCTGGAGGAAAGACTGGGCCCGGACGCCCTCACCACGTGGCTCTTCCGGAAAATGGAGGATCCTTCGCAAGAGACGGAGGAACACCTTCTGAGGCTTGAAACCGATGAGAAAGCGGCCAAGATCGTCACGGTGCATAAGAGCAAGGGCCTTGAATATCCGGTTGTGTTCTGTCCCTCTCTCTGGGACGGCGGTTCGATTCCGGGAAATGACGTCATCTGTCATGACCCGCAGGATAACCGGCAGCTGACCATGGATCTGGGATCCGAGAAAAGAGAAAGCCGCGAGACTGCGGCCCGGGAAGAGCTGCTGGCGGAAAACCTCCGGCTTCTCTACGTGGCCGTCACCAGGGCCCGGCACCGCTGTTACGTGGTCTGGGGTCCCATCAGGGACGCGGAGAGATCTGCACTGGCCTATGCGCTCCATGCCCGTCACGCCGGCGATGAGGACGGGGCTGTCCAACGGGCACAACAGGCACTGCGGTCGAGATCCTGGGAGAGCCTTGCGGGAGATCTCTCCCGCCTCGAACAGGATTCGGCGGGGACCATTGCCGTGAAAAGCCTTTCCGTGGGGAAATGGTCCGATTCCACCGGAAAGGCAGGAGTGCGGATACGTCTCGAAGCCAGGAGTTTTTCAGCAGAGATCCCGAAGGACTGGAAGGTCTCGAGCTTTTCCTCCCTTTCTTCAGAGTACCGGCTGGATGCCGACACCCCGGACTATGACGTCACTTTCACCCCTGAACCATCCCCGGAAGAGGAGGCCGAGGAGTCACGAGTTCACCCGGCTTCCGGCATACTCGCCTTTCCCAAAGGGGCCCGGGCCGGAACCTGTCTCCATGATATCCTGGAACACTTGGATTTTGCGCAAGCCCGCGGGAACGGTGTCCGGAGTCTTATCGCCAACAAATTGAGCGGCTATGGGTTTGAAGAAAAATGGGTTGATGCGGTGGAAGAGATGGTGGAAAACCTCGTTTCAGCTTCCCTGGCCCCCGGAGTTCCGGACCTGACATTGGAAAGAATTACTGCGCGCGATCGGTTGAACGAGCTGGAATTCATATTTCCGCTCAAAAAGACGGCTCCTCAGGTCCTGCAAAGGCTGTTTGCAGCTCATGGAGGCCCCGAACTCGACGACCAGGTACCGGAAGACCTGGGCCGCCTGCGTTTTTCCCCGGTCCGGGGATTCCTGAAAGGGTTCATGGACCTGGTATTTTACTGGAACGGGCGCTATTACCTGGTGGACTGGAAGTCAAATTTCCTGGGGAACACGGTTGAAGATTACGGGCCCGGCGGTCTCAGGGAAGGCATGAAAGAGGGACGCTACGCGCTCCAGTATCATCTTTACACCCTGGCCCTTGACCGGTATCTCAGCGTCCGTCTGCCGGAATACCGGTACGAGAAAGCATTCGGGGGCGTGTTCTACGTATTTCTCCGGGGGGTGGACCCGGCCCGGGGGCCGGATTTCGGAATCTTCCGGGATCTGCCCTCGCCGGACCTCGTCCGCGCCATGAGGGAAACTCTGATTCCGTAGCACAAAAGAGAGGTTTCATGAGAGAGTATTTTGAGGAGAGCGGGCTTTTTTCGGAGATGGATCTCCAGTTCGCCCGGTTTGTCGGGAGGATCTCCGGCCATTCTGACCGTGCCCTCTCCCTGGCCGCAGCCCTCGCGAGCAGGGCGACCGGGAACGGCCATGTGTGCCTCGACCTTAGGACAGTGGCGGGACAGGCTCTCGACCCTGAAAGCATTCCGGAGAATCCCTTCTCCTGCCCGGACCTCCCGGCCTGGCTCGAGAGCCTGGAAAATGCAGACGCCGTTGGGCGTCCGGGTGATGACGCCCCCCTGATCCTCGATGAGCAGCACCGGCTCTACCTTTTTCGCTACTGGGAATACGAGCACCTCCTGGTCGAGAGGATCCTGGAGTGGACGGAAAATGACCCTGACTGCCCTGATGAAGCCTACCTGAAAGAGGGACTTGATGGATTGTTCCGGGGACAAGACGCTTCCGAACCCAACTGGCAGGAGGTGGCGTGCTTTACCGCAGCCATCAGGAAGTTCTGCGTTGTCTCCGGAGGACCGGGAACCGGCAAGAGCACGGTGGTGTCCAGGATACTGGCCCTCCTTGCCCTGTTTGAACGCGGAAGTGCTTTCCGCACTGCCCTGACGGCGCCTACCGGCAAGGCCGCCCAGAGGCTCCAGGAAGCCGTCCGGGCCGGTGTCGGGGATCTCCCGCTTCCTTCATCGATCCGGGAAACGCTTCCTTCGGAGGCATCCACCATCCACCGCCTCCTCGGACCCGTCGCCGGTTCCCCGTTTTTTCATCACAACGCGGCCAATCCCCTGGCAGTTGACGGGATCATCGTTGATGAGGCATCCATGGTGGACCTGCCCCTCATGTCGAAACTCGTACAGGCCCTTCCCTCCCACGCCAGGCTCATCCTTCTCGGCGACCAGGATCAGCTTGCTTCGGTGGAAGCAGGGGCGGTGTTGGGCGACCTCTGCGACCGAGGGACACCTCACTTCCATGGCGATGCCTTCTGCAAGCGCTATCACGAGATAACCGGACAGCTGATTCCCGGGGGAGCCGGCCCGGCCGTACGGGATTCCCTGGTCCGGCTCGAGAAGAATTATCGTTTCGGACAGACAAGCGGCATAGGTATAGTAAGCCGCGCCGTGAACCGGGGAGATGGAGACGGAGCGATCGAGGTGCTCGAAAACGGACCGCAGGATGACGTTCACTGGGTGAGACTTCCCGATCCTCAGAACCTGCCTGCCGCCCTGAAAAAGGCGGTGGTCTCCGGGTACAGGGCCTGCCTGGAGACCCATGACCCCCTGCAGGCCTTTCTCGAGCTGGAGCGTTTCCGGATTCTGTGCGCCGTACGGAGGGGCCCCTTCGGCGTCCTGTCCCTGAACCGGATTGCGGAGGGAATCCTGCGGGCGGAACGTCTCATCAGGCCCGAGGGTCTCTGGTACAGGGGAAGGCCCATCCTCATCCTGCGGAACGACTACACCCTGGGGCTCTTCAACGGTGACATGGGCCTCATACTGCCTGACGAGGACTCAGGCGGGGATCTCCGCGCCTTTTTCAGAACCCAGGATGGCTCCCTGCGGAAAATCCACCCGGCAAGACTGCCGGAGCATGAGACCGTCTTTGCCATGACCGTGCACAAGAGCCAGGGCTCGGAATTCGAAGAGGTGATTCTGCTTCTCCCTGATCAGCCCTCGCCCGTCCTGACCCGCGAACTCATTTACACCGGGTTGACCCGCGCCCGGAGGAAGGTGGCGGTGTGGGGGAGAGCGGATGTCTTCGTGGAAGGGGTCAGCAGGCGCATAGTACGATCATCGGGCCTGCGGGACGCCCTTTGGAAGCGGAACATATCAGGTTCTTCCGAGTGAAGCATACCTTCGAATCACGAAGCTCAGGGGGTAAGCCATTT
>CAZEGG010000243.1:0-5838 GCA_964511755.1 uncultured Desulfobacteraceae bacterium
CCGCACCCAAAACGGGCTCAACAATAATTGCTGCCACCTGATCCCTGTATTTTTTCAGGATCGTTTCTACCGCCCCCAGATCATTGAATGGACTGATTACCACACCTTCCATCGTACAGGCCGGCACTCCCGGTTCCACATGTTTTGACGGCAGCCACTTGGCCGCTACATCCGGCTGAAGATTCACTTCGCCGACATCATGGGTGCCGTTATACCCTCCGTCCATTTTCATAATGATGTCACGTCCGGTGAAGGCCCTGGCCCCGCGCAATGCAAACAGTGTCGCTTCAGTGCCGGAATTGCAGAACCGTACTGTATCCAGAGAAGGAACTCGCTCGCAGAGGTGTTTTGCGTAGATATACTGAATTTCAGACGGTGCCCCAAATATGGTCCCCTTCTTTAACTGAGTTTCTGCAGCTTCGATAATTTTGGGGTGAGCATGGCCATGGATAAGGGAAGCGTAATTGTTTAGAAAGTCCAGGTAATCATTCCCATCGCAGTCCCGAAGGCGGCAGCCATCGCCTCTCACCATGTATGTGGGGTAAGGCCCGTAGTAAACAGTTGAGCGGGTGTCACCGCCCGGCAAATAGTCTTTGGCCACATCAGCGTGTGCTTTTGAGCCCCTGGTCTTCTGTTCATACCTGTTATAAATATTGTTGGATATCTCGTGTGCTTTTGCACTGACCATATACGTCTCCTCTCCAAAGCCTCAAGCTGGCCTATGCCACTCAAGCAATTCCACCCTCGTCATCTCCGTCACGATAAAAACAAATCCTCGCCCTTCCCTTTCGTTTTACATCGAAGAGTCAGGGGTTGATGTACTACGTAATACCGCCTGAGGAGGTCGACGGCCCGATTCCATGGCCGGTTGATCCTGCTTATATCCAGGAGAATGCGCTGGGTCAACTGGAAAGCGTAGTCCTTTCCATCAACATCCGATGTTGGTATTTCGGAACTCATGTCGTATAATACTCACAATGCCATGCTATAAGGAAGTTTATAACCGCCGAAGGAGGAATTCATATGCAGGAAGAGAAGATATATGACGTGATCATTGTGGGCGGTGGGCCTGCGGGCCTCAGTGCCGGGATATATGCTCTCAGGGCAATGCTGAAAACCGTCCTCATAGAAAGAGGGCTTCCCGGCGGACAGGTGGCCGTGACGGAGGCTGTAGAGAACTATCCCGGCTTTGAGAACATTGCAGGCGGGGAACTGTGTCGGAAGTTCCTCGACCACGCCCAATCCTATGGACTGGAGGTGATCCAGACGGACGTTGTAGGCATAGACCCGGGGCTTGATCATCACGAGGTCAGACTCGGAAGCGGAAAAGTGCTGCGTTCCCATGCTGTCATCCTGGCGACCGGCGGCGAACCCCGCAACCTGAATGTCCCCGGCGAGATTGATTATCGCGGAAAAGGCGTCTCCTACTGTGCCACGTGCGACGGGTTCTTTTACAGGGACAGGACCGTGGTAGTCGTTGGCGGCGGAGATACGGCCGCCGAGGAGGCCCTTTACCTGGCCAAGATCGCTGAAAAAGTTTACCTCGTCCACCGCCGCGATGAATTGCGTGCGAGCAGGATCCTGCAACAAAGGGTCCTCTCGGAATGCAAGATCGAGGTCCTTTGGAACACGGTTGTGACCGCTATCAAAGCAGATACTCAAGGTGTGCATGCTGTTGACCTGAAAGACGTCCGCACAGGCGAGGAGGGCGAACTTCCCGCTTATGGTGTTTTCATATTTGTGGGTTTTACTCCAAACAACCAACTGGTTCCAACCGGAGTAAAGATGAACGCAGACGGTTACGTGATCACGAACGAAAAGTGTGAAACCACCATTCAGGGCATCTATGCAGTCGGCGATTTAAGAGAGAAATATGCCAAGCAGATTGTGCTGGCTGCGGCAGATG
Organism: uncultured Desulfobacteraceae bacterium; assembly: GCA_964511755.1. Classification (GTDB taxonomy): domain Bacteria; phylum Desulfobacterota; class DSM-4660; order Desulfatiglandales; family Desulfatiglandaceae; genus B46-G9. The sequence continues at coordinate 1,907 of CAZEGG010000243.1, forward strand.
GCTGCACCGCTGCCCTGGCCGCAGCCCATTATGTGGAAAACAAAAAAGCCGGCGATGAGGTGTGTGAGATTTCCGAAGGCATACAAACCTCGACTGGATGAATATGTGGCCTCTCATATAACACGTCCACTTCCCTCTTTACACACGGAAGAAAAATCGCCTATACTCCAATCCCGAAAGAAAGGGCTTCTTATCATCCAGGAGAAGAAAGAAGCCTTTCTTCGGAAAGGGACGGCCCTTGCCTGCCGCAAATAACCCTCAGCAGACATCGCCATTCAGCATAGCCAACATCCGCCGGTTCATCGAATTTCGTGTCTTCTTCAATGCCCGCTTCTACTACCCCGTCTTCACCATCCTCTTTCTGGATTTCGGCTTGAGCCTCGAACAGTTCGCCCTGCTCAATGTCGTCTGGGCGGTCACCATCGTGCTCCTCGAAGTGCCTTCCGGGGCCTTGGCCGACACCATCGGACGCCGCAATCTCCTCGTCTGCGCGGGTGTACTGATGGTGCTGGAAATGGGGCTTCTTTGTTTTGCACCGAGGGGAAATCCCGATCTTCTTTTTGGGATCTTTGTCGTCAATCGTGTCCTGAGCGGCGCCGCCGAGGCGGCTGCCAGCGGCGCTGATGAAGCTCTGGCCTATGATTCCCTCAAGCAGGAAGGCATTGTCGGAGATTGGGGCCGCGTCCTTGAAAGGCAGATGCGCGCCCAGTCCATCGTCTTTATGGTGGCGATGAGTCTTGGGGCCGCGGTGTATGATCCTGTCCTGATGCAGAGGCTCGTTGACTTCCTCGGTCTTGACTTGACCTTGACCCAGGGAATTACGTTGCGCTTTCCTGTTTTTCTGACCCTGCTTATGGCGCTCATGACTCTGGTCACCACCATTCGGATGCATGAGGTGCCCACGGACCCCGATTCCAACCAGGAACCCGGGGCCCGCGCTGCGACCTTGAGGCACTCCTTTTCACTGACGTTTCAGACGGGACGTTGGATACTCGCAACGCCTTCTGCCCTGGTGATCATCGCTGCAAGCCTGCTTTTCGACAGCACGATCCGCATGGTGATTACCCTCAACAGCCAATACTATCGGCTCATTCAAATCCCAGAGGCGTCTTTCGGGCTGATAGGCACGGCGATGGCCGTTTTCGGGGTCTTCATTCCCCGTGTTGCCCGAAGGCTCGTGGAAAGGCGTTCGCCCTCCTTCAATCTGGGAATCCTCTCTGTTCTGACCCTGCTCGGACTCATCGGCATGGTCCCCTTTGTGCCCATACTGGGCCTCCTTCCCGTTTCGTTGCTTTTCATCGCCATGTATCTGCTTAATTTCTTTGTGAGTCACTATCTCAACAGCATCACCAACTCAAGACAACGCGCCACGGTGCTCAGTTTCAAGGGACTTTCCCTGAACCTCGCTTATGGTTTGATAGGCGTCCTCTATTCCATGCTGCTGGCCCTGCTTCGGGGAAAAGTGCATTTGAATCGACCCGGCCTCGCGGGGAAAGGGCTGGAGGACAGGGTATTCGTGAAATCGATCGGCTGGTTCCCCGGCTATTTCATCGTCGCCCTGTTGGCTCTCCTGCTCTTCGCCCGGAGACAGATCAGGCATGTCAAAACAGGATCGATCCGTAATGGGAATAGCCCCTGAACTGCTTCAGGTCGAGACGACTCATCAGATCTTCGATTTTCTCCACGGCCACGGCGCGCCCCGACTCTATGAGCACCAGAGTATCGGCCAGGTGCACGATCTCGTCCAGTGAGTGGGTGACATAGAGAATGGGAATGGAAAATTCCTTCGACAAGCGCGCTATGAAAGGAAGAATCTCAGCCTTACGTGCCCCATCAAGGGATGCGAGGGGCTCGTGCATCAAAAGAAGGGAAGGATTCGTCAAAAGTGCACGGCCGATGGCGACTCGCTGTTTTTCTCCTCCCGACAGTTTCGCCGGTCTTCTGCCCAAGACATGTTCGATGCCGAGCAGGCGCACTACCTCGTCGAAGGTCACATGGTGCTCCGCGCCCGGAGTGAGGCGCATGCCATAGCGGAGATTGGAGCGCACGGAGAGGTGGGGGAACAGGCGGCCGTCTTGAAACACATAACCGATACGCCGTTTTTCCGGAGGGACATGAACCCTTTTTTCAGAATCAAAAAGCAGGGAGCCATTCACCTCAATGCGTCCTTCGTCCGGAGAAATAAGACCCGCCACCATGTTGATGACGGATGTTTTTCCGGCACCGGAATCTCCAAACAGAGCTGTTACCCCGACTCCCTCGGAAACGAAGGCCGTATCTACCACGAACTCGCCTTGTTTTCGCTTGACTCGGATATCTATCATCCGTCAACCTCGAATGTGTGCGGAGAAGCGCCTGGCGAGGATTTCCGATCCCACCAGCGCCACCATGGCGATAACAACGGCGATGATGCACAGCCTCATGGCCCCCACCTCTCCGTCAGGAACCTGCGTCAGGCTGTACAAAGCCAGCGGCAGCGTCTGAGTTTCGCCCGGGATATTGGAAACAAATGTGATGGTGGCGCCGAATTCCCCGAGACTCCTGGCAAAGGCGAGGATGGCCCCGGTGATGATTCCCGGCACTACAAGGGGAAGTGTGACGGTGAAAAATACGCGGCCCGGGCCCGCGCCCAGAGTACGAGCCGCCGACTCCAAACCACTGTCGACTGCCTCGATGGAGAGCCTCACCGCACGTACCAGGAGCGGAAAGGCCATGACCGCGGCAGCCACCGCGGCACCTTTCCAGTTAAAAGCCAGGGTAATGCCCAGTGCGCGATAGAGCCACGCACCCACTATTCCCCTTCGCCCGAGAAGCGGCAGAAGCAGATAGCCGATCACCACAGGAGGCAATACGAGCGGCAGGTGGATCAAACCATCCATAACGCTCTTGCCGGGAAACTGCGTGCGTGCCAATAACCAGGCAGCAACGATTCCCGGCGGCATAGTGACCATAACGGCCCAGCCGGACACCCAGAGACTCAGCTTCAGCGAATCGATTTCAACGGGAGTCAGGGGGAAGAAATGCATTAACGGACCTTAAACCCGTATTTTTCGAAAACGGCCTGGGCCGCCGCGGTCTTGAGAAAATCCAGAAACCTTTTGGCGACAGCCGTCCCGTTCCCGGTCACGATGGCTGCGCGACTGTTGGAAGGAGCGATGAGTACGATGCGGTTGCTCAAAAGGTTGAACCTGGAGGAAGGGACGATGAGCCTGTTTTCTTCCAGATAGTCCATCCACTTCTTGTTCGCTGAAATATAGACGTTTGCGGGGGCCCCGTTTTCGATCTGCTTTGCCAAGGTCGAAGAAGAGGCAAAGGAATGGATGACTTTACCCATTTTTCGAGCGGCAAAAAGCTCCCCGATGTCCGTGACCGCATTGGTGGTCGATGCAGCCGCGAAAACCAGCACTGAGTCAGGTTGATCCGCCGCAGTGTTGCCGCAGTATCCGAAAAGCGGGATAACAACAAAACCCACAGCCGCAAGTGTTCTTCTCATCATTTTCTCACCCCTCGATCTTTATCTTCCGTTTCCTCTGACCGAAAAGATCAGGCATTCAAAGTTCAAGTTCCGCTTGCAGCCGGCACCGGGCACCATCACATCTGGCGAAGTCCGCATCTCCTGAGTTCCTGTTAAACCTCCCTCTTTCGGAGTCTTACCGCCGCAACCGGCGACGCTTTCCTTTCAGCAGCCGGGCATGTCTTAAACACTTCACTATGTACTGCAGTTTGTTCCACTATGTATTATTCCATAATGGAGTATTAAGACACTATGATTTGAAGTTATTGTTTGTCAAGAAAAAACCGGTTCCCATGGGAGCCTGAATACACGGAGAGGAGCGGAGTGCAGGAAATGAGCATGCTGATTTGGAAAAAATCAGCCTTTCCCCTCATCGAGGACCTTTCGAATAATCCCGGCAATATCGCTCTTGATCATG
>CAZEGG010000244.1:0-5820 GCA_964511755.1 uncultured Desulfobacteraceae bacterium
ATTTAAAATAGAATTCATCCGTGGAAAACTTGAGCCGCTTTGGATCATCAATGGTCTTGCCAGTCTGGATGCAGAGGAGGACATCATGAGCCTCGGCATCCTCACGGTCCAGATAATGGCAATCATTGGTGGCCACCAGGGGGAGTGACAGGTCCCGGGAAAGCTCCCTGAGCATCCTGTTGACCCTGCCCTGCTCCGGAAGGTTGTTGGCCTGGACTTCCAGGTAAAATCTATTGTGATCGAAGATGGCGGCCAGCTCTTCGGCCTTTTTCCGAGCCAGATCCCCCCGGTCTGCATTGAGAAAAAACGGGACCATGCCCTTGATGCAGGCGGAGAGCGCGATGAGACCTTCGTTATATTCCCGGAGGAGATCCATATCCACCCGGGGATGATAGTAGAAGCCTTCCATATGTCCCAGGGTGACCAGACGGCTCAGATTCCTGTATCCCTTCTCGTTCATCGCAAGGAGGACCAGGTGGAACGCGTTGGGCAGACCGTCGGCAGAGGATGCTCTGTTCCGGCGGTCTCCGGGAGCGACGTATAATTCAGACCCGATGATGGGTTTTATCCCGGTCTTTCGGGCTTCATCAAAAAACTGGACCGCGCCAAACATGTTTCCGTGGTCAGTCACGGCCACGGCGCCCATATCCAGCTTCCGCGCCTTTTTCAGCATCTGCCTGGGGCGGATCGCCCCGTCCAGCAGGCTGAATTCGGAGTGGACATGAAGATGGACGAACGGACGGCTTTGAGGCAATGTGAACTCCTTTGCTCTTGACGGCGGATTTGGTGAAACCCAACTCCACCGTCTAATTTTCACATTATGGGTTTCCCTGGATGATTTGGCGAAATCCCTGGTCACCAGCAAGGTGTCAGATGCAAGTCGCAGATCCCGTTCATGGCGGGAGCGCCAAAGAGCGACGACTGAGACGTATAAACAATACGTCGCAGGGAGGAGCGAGCGAAGGCAACGCCGCTTGAGCCCTGCGAAATCCCGTCTCGGCAGGAAAATGATGCCTTGATGGTGGATCAGGGTGAAGGGTTCCCTGTTGTAAGCTGAACGCAAAATATGATACGCTATTCACCTCTGATCATCAAGATGATTCAGGCATCCTCGAAAACAGCTGGCGGAAAGGTCTCGATGCGTGTTTGAAAAGAAAATAGAAGGACTTACGCACAGAATTGAAAAATTACGGGCTGAAAGACGAACCCTTCGGGAAAAAATTGCCGAACTCAAGCGAGAAAACAGGAATGCCGTGAGGAACCTGAACGAGGCATGGCGCCTTCTGGAAGTCCTGCCTGGAGGCGTGCTGCTTATCCAGGACGGAAAAGTCAGGTTTATGAATCAAACGGCAAGACGTGCCCTGGGTTGTGAGGAGGAGGAAATAACCGGCCGTGATTTTGCGGAATTTTTTCAACCGGAAGTGGGCGCAAAACTCCGGGAGATCCACAGGAGACGGCTCTCGGGAAAACCTGCACCGGATCGCTATGAGACCCGTCTCATAACCAGGAGCGGCAGTGTATTATGGTGTGAGGTGCGGGTGAAGAAGATTCTCTTGGGGAGAAAACGCGCCTTCCTGTGCAATATGCTCAGCCTGAATGAAAGAAAGGAAGAAGAAAAACGGCTCACTGCAACCGAGAAACGGGAAGCCATCGTCCGCATATCCGGTGCACTGTATCAGGAAATGGAAAAGTGGCTGACTTCCATTGACCGGGAATCCCCGGATCGTCCCGTGAAGGGCGGCTCGGGCAGGGACCGGCGAACGGCGAATCCGGAAAGGCGGCGAAAAATGGGCGAGAAGGGGAGTACGCTTCTCCGGGAACTCGCGTGGCTGGGAGGAGCCGACGCGGAAAGCAAGAGAATAGTTCCTTATGATCTTCGCAAGGTGGTGCAGGACGTCGTGACCTCGGCAAAAACCCGGTGGGGCGGCGGAGGCGGCGCCAGGGAGAATGGGATACGGATGAAAAGCTACCTGCGGGCCTTGCCGACCCTGGAAGGGAGACCGGAAGAGATCAGGTACGCGCTCGCTGCGCTGGTGCAAAACGCAGCGGAAGCCCTTGATGGGGATGGGACCATCTACCTGACGACCGAGGAAAGTGAAGGGGCTGCGCACCTCTATATACAGGACAACGGCAAAGGTATCTCTCCGGAAATAGAAGAAAGGATCTACGATCCCTTTTTTACGACAAAAGGGAAGCGCTGGAGGGGACTCGGATTAAGCCTGGCCCAGGCAATTATCAGGAAGAATGGAGGAGACCTGGATCTGAAGAGCAGTGAGGGAGGAGGAACAACCTGTACGGTTCATTTACCGATCCCTTCACGGTCTTCCTCCGGAGAGACGCCTCCGGTCCGAATAAAGATGAAGGATATCCCCGTTTTGGTTGTATCGTCACAGGACATCCTGAGAGATCTGCTGAACCGGTGGCTTTCAAGCAGGGGATGCCAGGTGGAGCCCACCGCAACATGCGGGGAAGCTTTTCGTTTGGTCTCGAAAAAGAAATATGGGTTACTGGTCATTGATACGGAAGAGACGCACCGGGACAACCTGAACGGACTTCTCAAGAAGGCGAGGAAAGCTCACCCGAAAATACCGGTTGTCCTGATCGAAAATCCCCTTTGTCCAGGACCGATGAAGGCGGTCAAAGGAATGGGTGGGCACTGGGTGCTTGCGAAACCTCTTCATATGGACAACGCGCACTCGGTATTCCTCGAGGCCTTGCGTCGGGCAGGTTCAGATCATGACAGATGAAAGACCGGATGAAATCGCCCCGCTTGCTGAGAGGATGCGGCCGGAAAAGATTGAAGATATGGTGGGGCAGCCGCAACTCCTTGACCCGGAGGCTCCTTTTCGCAAGGCCCTCGAATCCGGGCGGGTATTCCCGGTGATCTTTTGGGGTCCGCCCGGGTCCGGCAAGACCACCCTGGCCAGGATGATCGCGACCTACACGCGGTATCCCTTTCGGGCGTTTTCCGCGGTGACTTCCGGTCTCAAGGATTTGCGGGAGGCCATAAAGGAAGCGGAAATCCACCGGCAACAGACAGGTCAGCCGACCATCCTTTTCGTGGATGAAATCCACCGTTTTCACAAGGGGCAACAGGACGCTTTTCTGCCTCACGTGGAAAGCGGATTGATTCTTCTTGTGGGTGCGACCACCCAGAACCCTTCTTTTGAAATCATCCCGCCTCTCCTGTCGAGAGCCCGGGTTATGATCCTGAAGTCCATCCAGAATGAGGATCTGAAAGTAATCCTGATCCGGGCCCTCGGCGACAGTGAGAAGGGCCTTGGAAAATGGGATTTCCAGCTGACTGAAGAGGCGCTGGAGCACCTCGTGGAAATCTCCCAAGGTGACGCGCGGGTTGCCCTCAACAACCTGGAGGCGGCGCTCTTCTACCGCCTGCAGACAGGTCCGGAAGAACGGGCCATGGATCTGGCAGCGATCGAAAAGGCCCTGGACAGGAAGGCATTGCCCTACGATAAAGACGGGGAAGAACATTACAACCTGATTTCAGCCTTTCACAAGAGCCTGCGAGGAGGTGACCCGCAGGCGGCAGTCTACTGGCTGTACCGGATGCTGTCGGCAGGGGAAGATCCCCTCTTTGTGGCCAGAAGGATGATCAGATTCGCTTCGGAAGACGTGGGGCTCGCAGATCCCCGGGCACTCCTGGTGGCCCTGGCTTCTTTTGACGCCTGGCAAAAGATCGGCCCCCCCGAGGCCGAACTCGCTCTCACAGAGGCAGCGGTCTACCTGGCGACTGCCCCCAAGAGCAACGCCCTCTACCTGGCGGAAAAGGCGGTGAAGGCGGAGATTGATCAAACCGGTGCCCGTCCGGTACCGATGCATATTCGCAATGCTCCCACTGGCCTGATGAAAAAATTGGGCTACGGGCGCGGGTACCGATATCCCCACAATTATCCCGGCGCGTGGATAGAACAGGAATACCTTCCGGAAAATCTGAAGAATCGTGTTTTCTATCAGCCCACGGAACGGGGCTTTGAGCAGGAGATTCGGAGAAGAACCACCCGTCATCCAAAGAAATAGAGCACATCCTGCTTCCTTCGCGGCTGCAGGCCGCGGACGAAGGAATGATCGACGAATCGCACAGAGGAAGGCCGGCTGGGCCGGCGTTTCCGGTTGAGGAGGAAGAATGGGTTTCATACACGGAGTCGCAACCTTTTCACGCTACCGGGTGGATGGCACTCTCCCCGGTAATTACATCGAGGAATTCCCAAAGAGGATTCTCCGCTACGGTTTCCGGAATCTGGATGACCTTGCCGGTGAGGAACGATCCGTAGGGTGGGTCAGGATCCTGGACATGTTTGACCCTGCATTCAAGACAATGGAATACTTCAAGGACCCCTACCTGGCCCTGTCCTGGCGGGTGGACACGAAAAAAATTCCGAAAGAGGCGCTGGCCCAATATTGCAGGAAGGAAGAAAATGAGCTGAAGGAGAGAGAGGGGATCGAATACCTTGCGAAGTCGAGAAGAGAAGAGATACGGGAGGCCGTTCGATCCCGTCTCCTGAAGCGGGCCATCCCCCAATCCCGTGTCTATGACATGGTGTGGAATCTCCAGACCAATGGTGTCCTGTTCGGAGCGACGAGCAACCAGCTCTGTGATGAATTTGCCGAGTTCTTCAGGAAGACCTTCGAGCTGTTTCTGATCCCGGTCTATCCTTATGCCCTGACTCAAAGGGCATTCGAACTCGCAGAAAAGGATCAGGCCGTGGCGGACGAGGTGCGGCCTTTGTTCTTTGAGGAGGAAGCGGTGAGATGAGTGTCCTGGACGAGGTGCGCGAACATGAATTCCTGGGGAGGGACTTCCTGGTTTGGCTGTGGTGTAAGAGCGAGACCTTGGACGGCGTGTTTGACCTGGGAGACGAAGGGGAGGTGGAACTCTGGTTTGAGGGAAAAATTACGCTCCGGTCAGACGGTGAACGGTCTGCCCAGACCATAACCTGTACAGGTGAAAACGCAAGGATACGGGAGGCCCGTTTTGCCCTGCGCGAAGCGAAAAAGGTGACCAGTGCCCGGCTGCACATCAAGGAAGGCAGGGATGAATGGTCCTTCGAACTGGATTCCACGTGGATGAATTTCCATTCCCTCAAGCTGCCGAGGATCCTGCAGGAAAAGGGACAAGACCCGGACGCCCTGTTTTATCAAAGGATGTTCCTGTTGGAAAAAGCTGTCGCCCTTATGGACGCCCTGTTCTCTCGATACCTGGAGGCGCGTGTGTCTCCGACGTGGGAGACGGAGGAATTTCCCGCATTGATGACTTGGATTCACGAAGGCGTGCTGCCCTGAAAATCTATATTCTGCAGATCCTGCGGAAATGATACCCGTAAATGGCCAGAGTTATTGCAAGCGGAAGCAGTCTGGGCCGCCGAAGCAGTGTCCAGGACAGGATTTTCCAGTACTGCAGCCGTTCACGCCCCAGCACTCCCAACCGGATGCTGGAACGAAAAACAGCCAGTATCCGCTGGGGATCAAGCGGGACCCTGGTCTTGGGTTGTTTGTAGTCTCGCAGAAACAGCCTGACGCGCTCGTAGTAATGCTTGGGTGAGTAGATGTGATGCAGGATGGCATGATACCCCTCTCGCAGGACCTCAAGATCCATCCGGGGAATGATGTTCGTGGTCCCGTCGGTATTTCCGGACATGGAGCCGAGGAGGCGCCCGTCATTTTTCAGACGTTCATATAACTTCGTGCCGACAGGGGCCTGCAGAAGCCCGACCATGGCCGTGACAATGCCGCTCTTTTGGATAAAGTCTATCTGCCTCTGAAAGATAGAGGGCGTATCATTGTCGAACCCGACGATAAATC
>CAZEGG010000245.1:0-5803 GCA_964511755.1 uncultured Desulfobacteraceae bacterium
AACAATTACTGTTTCGGTCTCTGTAGACGGCGATTTCAAGGTTCATGCCATTGATGCGGTATCTGCCGAGGCTCTTCCAGGAGAAATGGAGGAGAGGGTCGCAAGGGCATTCGGAGAAGACTAATGCACACTTTTTTCCTCTTTGTCGGCCTTTTCCTTTGTGTCTTGATGCTCTTCTCGCTCTATCGCGGTGTTTTTGGACCCACAGTACTGGACCGCTTGATCGGGGTAAACGCCATCGGGAGCAAGACAGTGGTGTTGCTCCTGATCATCGGGGTACTCTACGAGCGGGTGGATATGTTCGTAGACATCGCCCTAGCATATGCCATGTTGAACTTTATTGCCGTCCTGGCCGGATCACGCTACTTCCAGAAGCGCAAAGGGCTTTATGAAGAGCCGCCGTATAAATAAGTTGAGGCCGTTGGCCGGTTGGCCGGTTAGGCCCGTTGAGCCGGTTTTGGACTGCCCCCGCAAAGGGCTTGTATTTTAGTGTATCTCCGGAGTGACCATAGTGATCTGGAATTGAGGAGATTGTCTCCAGTCTATTGAACAGAAAAGCGAAGCTTTCCATTAACACTAGCTCACTTTAGTTCACTCCGACCTCCAGATCACTTCATTACCTTGGTTTCTGATACGGCGCAGCATTTGCTCTCTGACCTGGCCCGGAGAACCAGGTCTTCCAAATGAGGAGTAAAGAGGAGATTCTTGTAATGGACTTTGTTGTTGCCTTTTTTCTTCTGTTCGGGCTCGTCTTTTTTGCCGGCGGCGGCGTCGGTATCCTCCGTTTTCCCGACTTCTACACGCGCCTCCATCCCGCGGGCAAACTGGATACCGCCGGTTCACTCCTGATGATTGCCGGGATGGCCCTCTACAATCTCCACGACCTGACGTTGTCCTCCGTGCTGGTCAGCGCAAAGATGATACTCATCGTGGTCTTCATCTTTCTGTCCAGCCCCACAGCTACCCATTCCATTGTTGATGCGGGAATGCGGGCCGGACTCAGACCCTGGACAAAAGAAATACATGAGAAACAGGAGAAAGGATTATGATACCGCAACTGGACATTTTTATCCTGACACTGGTCATCGTTTGCGCCATAGCAGCCATCTCCGTGAAAGATCTCCTCGGCTGCGCGATTCTCTTCGGCGCCTACAGTTTCATGATGTGTCTCCTCTGGGCCATTATGGGATCGGTGGACGTGGCATTCACGGAGGCCTCCGTGGGCGCCGGGGTCAGTACCGTCTTTTTTGTGGCCGCGGTATTCAGGACGACCAGGAGGACCAAGGATTGAAAAAAATCGGTTTTATCATAGTCTGTCTGAGCGGAGCGCTCCTCTTGTATGCCACACAGGATTTCCCGCGCTGGGGCGATCCCAATTCCCCTGCCAACACCCACGTGTCGCCGCGCTATATTCAGAAAACCCTGGAAGAGACCGATGTTCCGAACGCCGTGACATCTATCCTGGCTGATTATCGTGGGTATGACACCATGTTTGAGACCACCGTCATTTTTGCCGCGGGCATGAGCTGTCTCATTCTCTTGAGGGTATTCAAGCGAAAGGAGGAAGACCGGTACTACCGGCACATTTCTACCGGGGTCACTCTTCGCGTCAAAGGGGAAAAAACCATCCCCGAGAAATCGAAGGAATTCGAAAGAATCGACACCATATGGACGCCCTACGACCTGATCATCAAAACGGTTTCGCGTTTTCTCGTCCCGTTCATCCAGCTTTTCGCCCTGTATGTCCTTGCTCACGGTCACGAGAGCCCGGGAGGAGGATTTCAGGGCGGTGTCATTTTCGGGGCAAGTTTTATCATTCTGGCTATCGCCTTTGATCTCAGGACGGCCCTCCGCCGATTCAAAGAAAAAACCGACGGCCTGTTAGCTGCCCTGGGCGTCTTTATTTATGCTGGAATTGGGGCACTGTGCCTCCTCCTTGGGGGCAATTTCCTGAATTACAAGGAACTGGCACGCATATTTCCGTTCAATAAAATAGAGGCACGGGCTTACGGAATCCTCGGCATCGAAACCGGGGTTTTCATCGCGGTTATGGCCGTTATGGTTTGCATTTATGTAAATATTGTCTCAGAGGGAAGACATGATGAGGGACTCTGATATATGGAAGCGCTGATCCATCACGTTGTTGGAAAATATAATTACTGGCTTTACATCATTCTGATGATGATCGGTCTTTACGCCATGATCGCGAAGAACAACCTCATCAAGAAACTGGTTGGCATGAATATTTTCCAGACGGCCATCATCCTCTTTTATGTCTCTATCGGATGCAAAAAGGGAGCTACGATCCCCATTATTGAGGAACACGCGGGCATGGGTGAGCACGCCATCAGAGTGGCGGATTACATCAACCCACTTCCCCATGTCCTCATGCTTACGGCGATAGTGGTCTCTGTTTCCACTTTTGGAGTTGCCCTGGCACTTGCAGTGAAGATCTACCAGCAGTACAAGACGCTGGAAGAAGACGAAATTCTTATGCGCCTGAGAGAGAAATGAGCCAGCATTATCCTGTTCTCCTTGTGACCGTTCCGCTCCTTTCCGCCTTTATTATCAGTGGGCTGAGCTGGGTCAAAAAATCTCTTTGTTTTCCCGTGGCCCTCGTGGCACTCGGCACTTCGGTATTCTGTGCCATCGGCCTGCTCTTCAAAGTCCTTGACGTGGGTGTCGTGGAATACCACATGGGCGGCTGGATGCCGCCCTGGGGCATTGCCTACCGCATCGACCTCCTGAACGCTCTGGTCCTTGTAGCGGTCTCTTCAGTTGCCCTCGTCAATCTCGTTGCCGCCCACAAGAGCGTTCAAAGAGATTTTCCCGAAAAGAAGGGCATCTTCTACGCCCTTTACGTGCTTTTTGCCATGGGCCTGATGGGCATTACCGTAACCGGGGATGTGTTCAATCTTTACGTCCTCCTGGAGATTGCCTCCCTCACCGCCTACGCGCTCATAGCACTCGGCAAACCGGACAGGGCTCCCTTGGCCAGTCTGAACTATGTCTTTATCGGGACCGTCGGCGCCTGTTTCTATCTGCTAGGCATCGGGTACCTTTACATCATGACCGGTTCTCTGAATATGGCCGACATTGCCTCTCTTCTTCCGCCCATTTATCATTCAAAGGCCGTGCTCGTGGCGTTCATATTCTGTATGGTCGGGGTTTGCATCAAGATGGCCTTTTTCCCGCTCCATACATGGCTTCCCAACGCATATACCTATGCGCCCAATCCTGCCAGCAGCGTCATAGCCCCGCTGATGACCAAGGTCATGGTATACGTGATGATCCGCCTGGTCTTCTCTGTATTTTTGCCGGACTTCAGCTTCCACGTGCTGCACATAGGTCCCGCTCTTGTATGGCTGGCATGTCTCGCCATTATCATGGGCTCGCTCCTGGCCCTCACCCAGAGAAATCTGAAAAAGATGCTCACCTACATCATTGTTTCCGAGATCGGGTACATGGTGGGAGGTCTCTGGCTGGGAAACCGGCTCGGGATGAGCGGCGCAATCCTTCACATCCTCAATGATGCCATTATGACTCTGTGCCTGTTTCTGGCTGTCGGGAATATTGCATACAAGGTTAAACAAGTCGGCTTCGAGGATTTGAAAGGCCTGTTTCGCAAGATGCCCGTGACCATGGCCGGGTTCGTTGCGGGTGCTCTCAGCGTTATCGGAGTCCCTCCCACCTGCGGCTTTTTCAGCAAATGGTACCTGATTTCGGGAGCGATCCAGGCCGGGCAGTACGGTTTTATGGCGGCCCTCCTTTTCAGCAGCCTTATAAACATCGTACTCTTTTTCCGGGTCATTGAAATCGCCTATTTTGAACCCATGAACCCTCTCCATGGAGTTGCTCCGAAGCGAGGCATCATAGAAGAGGTCCCGCTCTCCATGCTGATACCCCTGCTGCTGGTAGCGGTCAGTCTGATTGTCGTGGGCATCTACAGCGGAACCATCGTCAACCACATAATCGTCCCCGTCCTGCCGAAAGGAATCGGTTAATGGAGGTCATCCATTCCATAAGACCCTTGCTCGCCGTGCTGGTGTCCGTCTGCGCGGTCCCGCTGATCGCCTCGAGCCGCAAGGCAAATATCCGGGAAACCTGGACCTTTGCCGCGGCAACAGCAAAATTCCTCATTGTCGTTTCCATGCTCCCGGCAGTGCTCAGGGGTGCACAGTTCACGTACACCCTCTGGGAATTCCTCCCCGGTGCCTCCATAGGGTTCAAGGTGGACGCGCTGGGCATGCTGTTCGCGCTGGTGGCCTCCTCCCTGTGGATCATAACCAGTGCGTACTCGATAGGGTACATGCGCGGTCTCGATGAACACAGCCAGTCCAGGTATTTCTGTTATTTTGCACTGGCCCTTTCCGCGACTATCGGGGTGGCTTTTTCCGCGAACCTGCTCACGCTCTACCTCTTCTACGAGATGCTCTCGCTCGCCACCTACCCGCTGGTGACACACCACCAGGACCCGGAGGCACGGGTGTCAGGCCGCAAATACCTGACCTATATCCTGGGCACTTCCATCGGCCTCGTGCTCCCCGCCATGCTGATCCTGTACCACATCACCGGCAGCCTGGAATTTTCGGCTCAGGGCCTTTTGGCGGACACCACCTCCAAGGCACTGGTGACGCTTCTTCTCCTGATGCTTCTTTTCGGTTTTGCCAAAGCCGCGATTATGCCGTTTCATGCCTGGCTCCCCGCGGCGATGGTTGCCCCGACACCGGTGAGCGCACTGCTCCACGCGGTGGCTGTTGTGAAGGTGGGCGCTTTCAGCATCGTGCGGGTCCTGACCGGCATCTTCGGAGTTGGCATACTCTCTTCGCTTCACCTGGGCACAGTCGTTTGCTACATAGCAGCCTTTACCATCCTGGTGGGGTCCCTTATTGCCCTTTCCCAGGATGAATTGAAGAGAAGACTCGCCTTTTCAACCATCAGCCAACTCTCTTACATCATTCTCGGCGTTGCGCTCCTCTCGCCGAAAGGCATGGAAGGCGGAATCGTTCACATCGCGATGCACGCCTTCGGAAAAATCACGCTTTTCTTCTGTGCGGGGGCCATTTTTGTCGGCACAGGGAAGAAATATATCAGCGAAATGGTGGGCATAGGGAGAAGGATGCCGGTGACCATGGCCGCGTTTTTTGTAGGGGCTTTGAGCGTTATCGGGCTCCCGCCCACAGGAGGTTTTTTCAGTAAATGGTACTTGGTCCTCGGAACGATTCAGGCCGATCAATGGCCTATGCTCGTCGTTCTGCTCCTGAGTTCCCTGCTCAACGCAGCCTATTTTCTGCCTCTTGTTTACAAGGCTTTCTTCTGTTCGGACGAAGAGGCCCTGTTCGAGAACAAGGTTCAAGAAGGCCCGGTCTGGTGCGTTGCACCGCTTGTTCTGACGGCCGCTGTCTCTATCTTTCTGTTCTTTTACCCGGATATCTTCTTCCGGCTTGCAGAGATGGCTGTCGGAATGTAGCGACGTATCATCGGGAACGTTGGGTGGCCCGGGAATCAGATCGTTTTCCGGTGAGGATCGAGTGATTCGAGGATGTTCTTTGGGAGGGATACATGGAAAAAAAGAAGGAATTCGACTTTTTCGACCGGCCTGAAAACATCAGAAAGCTGTGGATCTTCCTGTATGTCTTTTGCGGACTCACGCTCATCCCCGACTTTTTTACGCACAGGGAAGCACACTTCGGCGTAGACGGATTCTTCGGTTTCTACGCGCTGCTCGGTTTTGTCTCCTGCGTGGCCCTTATCCTGTTTTCAAAGCTGGTCGGCCTGGTATTGAAGGTAAAAGAGAACTACT
>CAZEGG010000246.1:0-5721 GCA_964511755.1 uncultured Desulfobacteraceae bacterium
TTGAGCATCTGTTCGGTGAGGGGATCATATATCCTGACGGAAGCGGACTGGGCATTCAAAAAGTCGACCATATATTGTGTCGCAATTTCGAGAATACGAGGCTCGGCCAAGTCCGGATCGATATCGACAATCTCATCCACCTGCCGGATAACCCGTCCGAGAAAGTCCGCGATGACATGCTCTTCCAGCCACTCCGTGAGAAGCGACCAGAAAACCTCTCCGGTGCCGAGATCTCCTGCCCATGGCTCTTGTCTGACCGCTTTGACCAGGTCGTCCAGATTCTTCAGCATCGCACCTTATCCGCTGGGTTGCCGTTATGAAAAATGCTCCTATTCTTTAGCAGATAGGCATTGGAAAGTCAAGAAGAGGCTCATGAAGCCCTGATCCCCCGGCAGGGCATCAATTCCCACCGTAGGCGCACTCTTCGACGTGCATCCCGCGCCTTTCTGGTAGCCAGGGATTTCGCCAAATCACCGGCTGAGGCTCACGATGGAAAAATTAGATGGTCTATTTGGGTGAACGCACCCAACGCCGATTGGTTCAGCGCATGCTGCTCAGGGAGGAGCCTTTTCAGGGGTGACTGGTGAGAGGGCGCCGTCTGACAGGGCGCCCGGAGAGGTCGGTATGGAAGAGGAACGGGGCCCTTCAGCTTTCCAGTGAAGGGCCCCGTTTCATCCTTAGCCGGCTTTTACGGTTATGTGCCTTGGTTTCGCAGCCTCCGCTTTTGGAAGAGTGATTTTCAAAACCCCGTTCTTCATGCTCGCCTCAATCTTCTGCTGATCAATCACATTGCTCAGGGTGAAACTCCGATAGTAATCCCCCGATCTGTATTCAGTGTACACCGGTATGAGACTCTGTCGTTCCTCAGCAACCCTGCCCCGAAGTGTCAACTCACCGTCTTCCAGATGAATTTCAACAGCCTCATTCGTCACTCCCGGCATATCCGCGATGAGCACCAGCGCCTCCTTATTCTCAAAAATATCCACAGCAGGAATGAACACGGGACGTCGCTGGGTCAACTCGCCTTTCGTTTCCATCTCTTTTTTACCGCGCAATTCAAGGTTCGTTTCCATGGAAGTCACCCCCTTCTACTCAACCTTGATCTCGATTTTCTTGGGCTTGACCTCTTCAGCCTTCGGCAGTGTCAGCTTCAGGATTCCGTCTCTGGTTTCAGCAGTGACGCTTTCAGCAACTACCCGCATAGGAAGCGTGACTGTACGACTGAATTTCCCTTCCCCTCTTTCCCGGCGATGGTAACTGACATCCTCACCTTCAGGCTCCGCCCGGCGTTCACCCTTGATGAGAACTGTTTCCTCCTCTACCGTAATATCGAGGTCCTTGCCTGATATCCCCGGAAGTTCCGCTGTGATATATACATTATCAGCATCCTGGGCCACGTTGACGGCCGGGAAGACCCCGGCATTTCTTACCGGTGTCCGTTGTTGCCCAAAAAAGCGATCGAAAAGCATGTTCATCTCTTCCTGCAACCTGTTCAGTTCAGTAAATGCCGTCGTTTCAAATGGATCCCTCCATCTCAAAATAGCCATGCGATCACCTCCCTTGAAATCTTCTCCCGAGCTTATTAAGGACTCCTGCACGATCAGGACCGTATTCCTTCTCTCAATATCTCAACGCTGCATCGAGGAACGGTCCACCATAAGACAGATAAAGAATAAATAATTCACTTTTTCGGAATGTCAAGGCGGGAGGGAGGCTTCTTCCGGGAAAGCCTTTACTTTTTTCTCAAGAGAAAGTACGCCGCCAGGAAGCCGCCGGAGGCATCGACACAGAGGTCCCAGAAACTTGCATCCCGTCCGGGCACAAAGTATTGATGAAATTCGTCAGAGAAACCGTACAGAACGACGAAGAGCGTGAGGATAAGCAGCCGTTTCTTGCGGCCTTTTCCCTGCACTGCATTGAAGGACAGGCCGATGAGCATAGCCAATATTCCGAATACCACGGCATGCTCTATTTTGTCCTGCCTCCGGAACAAATCAGGCGCCGGCAGACTCTGTCTTGAAGAAAGCCAGTATATGAGCGCCATCCAAAGAACTGCAAGGATGCGATAGATCCAGAGGCGGCGAGTAATATTGGGGTGAGATTTCATCATGCGGAATCAGATATAGCCCTTTTGCCCGAGGAAAAGGAGGACCTCTTGAGCGGCCTCATCCGGGCCCAGTTCTGTGGTATCAATACGAACCTCCGGATGTCCCGGCATCTCATAAGGATCGTCAACGCCCGTAAACCCCTTGATCAGGCCCGCCCTGGCCTTGGCATACATCCCTTTTCTGTCACGTTTTTCACATTCCTCTATAGGAGTTGCAACATATACTTCAACAAAACCTCCATATCTCTCAATGGAGGAGCGGATCTCCTCTCTTGTTGTCTCATAGGGGGCAATAGGTGCGCAAATGGCTATTCCACGATTCTTGGTGATCTCGCTTGCCACAAATCCGATCCGCCGCACATTGATGTCCCTGTGCTCTTTGGAAAAACCCAACTCGCTGGAAAGGTTCTGCCGCACGATATCACCGTCAAGGAGTGTCACCGGTCTGTCACCCATCTCAAGAAATTTTGATAGCAGGACTTTTGCGATGGTGGATTTCCCTGCGCCGGAAAGACCCGTGAGAAAGACCGTGAACCCCTGCCGACGCGGCCGGGGATAGCTCTTTTGCAGTTCCTTAAGCACCTCGGGGAAGGTGGCCCATTCGGGGACCTTTCGTCCCGACCTGATCCGGCTGCGGATATCCGTGCCTGATAAGGCCAGCGTCTGTGTTCCGGGAGGAACCTGGTTCAGCGGTCGATATTCATCTTCGAAGGGAAGGTATACCACTTCGTCGAACACGAGTGGTGAAACGCCCACCTCTTCCTGCAATTCTTCCACTTTTCTGCACGCTTCGTCATGACCATAAAACGGCTCCTGTTTCACGTCCACCCCGGGACTTCCATGATCTCTTCCGAATATGAAATGAGAGCATCCGAAATTTCTTGCCAGGATTGCGTGCAGGACAGCTTCTCGGGGACCGGCCATCCGTGCCGCCAGAGGAAGAAGATTGAGGACATACGAACCGGGTGGATAGTGCCCGCAAACCGCACTGCAACAGCGGGCACGGGTGAAATGATCAAAATCGTCGGGTTTTGTCATTCCTGCAATGGGGAGGAGCAGGAGGTTTGCTTTTGCCTCTCTCATGGCCATGAGCGTCATCTCAAATTGCGGGCGGTGTACAGGGTTTCTCGTCTGGAATCCAACCACCCTGTGCCAGCCCAGCTTATCGTAAAGGCTGCGAACTTCACGGGGAGTCAATCGGAACTGTTTGAAATCAAAGTGCAGGGGCAAATGCAGGACCTCCAATTTCCCGCCGATATAGAAATCCCGTCCTGCCTCAATCAAATAACGAACTCCCGGATGTTTTCGATCCAGGGTGCCGCACACCGCTCTCGCTTCCTTCTCTCGCTCCACGGCCCAGATATCTTCAATGTGGAGAATTGCAAGCAGGAACCCTTCCGGGTCCCGCAGGCAGACCGATTGGCCCGCCTCAAAGGCTCGGGCACGTATCTCAGGCACATCCAGACACACAGGTATGGGCCAGACAGTACCATTCTGAAGCCTCATGCGGTCCAGGACGGATTCGTAGTCCGCTCTCTGCATAAATCCTTCCAGCGGCGAAAAGGCCCCGGTGGCGAGAAGTTCAATATCGCAGAGCTGCCGATCGGTCAGCGTAATGTCCGGAAGACTGAGCGCAATCTCCTGGAGCACTGCGTTTCTTTCTTGGTCGACCACCAGATCAACCAGTTTTCCACCGTGAGGCTCAATCCGCTTTTCCTTCTCCACCCTCTTTACCCTCCTTCCTCGGTATCCGCATTCTGCAACTGAGGAAAGATTTTGTACGTTCCGGGATACAAGGCTTCTTTTATGTTACAGCCTTGCCGGCCTGTCAACATTTTTGTTCGACGCGTCTTTTCCGGCCTTGAAATATTCTTTCATTTGCACTAAAAACGTGTGAAAGGCACAATGGGTCTGAACCAAAATGTGAATGCATGGAAAGGAAAGCTCGTGAAACCAGACCAATTTCCCCACAATATAAGCCCCTACCTCATTCCTGAGCCGAAAGGGGATCTATACTACCGCTGTCTCCAATGCGCCGAGGAGTTTGGCATCCGAGAGCTCCTCTATACCTGCGCGAAATGCGGAGGGGTCCTTCTCCTCGAAAACAGGGACCACTCCCGCCGCGAGATATCCGGAAAAACATGGCAGGAGATCTTTGACTACCGGCGGATGCTCAATATCGAGGCCCTCAAGGGAATTTTCCGCTACTATGAATTCATCGCCCCGGTCATTCCCCTGAAATATCTTGTGTATCTCGGTGAAGGACACACACCTCTGGTGCGTGCCAATGAACGCCTTCGGGATTCGGTCGGAATGAACTTCTATTACAAGAACGACGGCCTGAATCCAAGCGCTTCATTCAAGGATCGGGGAATGGCATGCGCCCTGAGCTACCTCCAGTATTTGGCAAAGGAAAGGGGGCTCAGCGACATCCTGGCCATCTGCGCATCAACCGGGGACACATCCGCGTCCGCCGCGCTTTACAGTTCCTATCTTCGGGATATCGTGCACTCGGCGGTCCTGCTTCCAAAAGGGAAGGTCACCCCCCAGCAGTTGTCTCAACCCCTGGGCAGCGGGGCAAAGGTCCTTGAAATGCCGGGAGTTTTCGATGACTGTATGAAGGTGGTGGAACTGCTCGCGGAGAACTATAACGTGGCCCTTCTCAATTCAAAAAACAGCTGGCGAATTCTCGGGCAGGAATCCTTCTCCTTTGAGATCGCCCAGGATTTTGATTATGAGGTTGGGAACAAGGCAGTGGTGTTACCGATTGGGAACGCGGGAAATATCACTGCTGTCATGAGCGGGTTTCTCAAATTCTTTGAAGCGGGAATAATCGACTCGCTCCCCAGAATTCTTGGTGTGCAATCGGAACACGCCGATCCGGTCTATCGTTACTACCTTGAAGAGATGCCGGAGAAAAGGGAGTTCGTTCCCGTGCATGTGCGGCCCAGTGTGGCCCAGGCAGCCATGATCGGCAATCCCGTATCCATGCCCAGGGTCATTGAACTGGTGGAGAAGTACAATCTTCTGGCCGGGGAAAAACGCATCCACGTCGTCCGTGTAAGTGAACAGGAAATCATGGACGCCATGATCAC
Source organism: uncultured Desulfobacteraceae bacterium (assembly GCA_964511755.1). Lineage (GTDB taxonomy): Bacteria > Desulfobacterota > DSM-4660 > Desulfatiglandales > Desulfatiglandaceae > B46-G9. The sequence goes on from CAZEGG010000246.1 coordinate 5,203, forward strand.
CGCCAATCAGAACGGCAACGTGGCCTGCACCCAGGGAGGAGAGTGCCTTGCAGGACTCAAGAAGGCACGGAATCAGGGACTTCTGGATTCCCATATGATCGGCGTCCTTGATTCAACGGCCCACATGCTCAAGTTTGCCGCATTTCAGGAAAAGTATTTTGAGGATTCTTTTGAACCCGCATTCGAAGTGATTCCCGAACCCACACTGAGAAACGCACCGGTGGAGCTTTCCCCGAAGAGCGCAGGCCTCTCACCTGCTCCGGGAAAACCGCTTGAAGGCAGGGAATTGGAGGAATTTGTGGCGAACATGGCTGAGCAAATTGCCCGAATCCTGAACCTGAAAAAGAAATGATGGGCGCGGCAGATCCTTCTTTTCCAGTTTGAACCGAGCAAATTTCTTGCCCCAAACCGGAACCCGGCAAGTCCCCGCAAAAGCTGCTGCTCAGGGGGGATGCCTTTTCTGAAGTGACTGGCGAGAGGGCACCGTCTTTTCGTGACTTATCAGTGGGGGAACCCGCA
>CAZEGG010000247.1:0-5717 GCA_964511755.1 uncultured Desulfobacteraceae bacterium
TTCTGATGACCAAAGTCATCGGCAAGCACCTCGAAAACCTCTTCATCATGGGATGCTCACTGGTTATCGGCGGCATTGTGATGTGGATCGTCGATGCCCGGAATGCGGCATCCGAGACTGCCGGGCCGAAGGCCGACGGGGGCGGGCGTATCCGTACCTGGCGGATGGAAGCCATGAGTCTCGGACAGGCGGTATGGATCGGCGCCTGCCAGATCCTGTCCGCGGTGTTTCCGGGCACGTCGCGTTCCATGTCCACCATTGCGGCCGGGCAACTGGCCGGAATGTCCCGGGCTTCCGCACTGGAATTCTCCTTCTTCCTCTCGATCCCGACAATGGTGGCGGCCACGGGCTACGATCTGCTTAAGTCGCTCTTGCCGGGTCATGCCAATCCCATCGGAACAACCCACATTGACGCCCATGGCTGGATAGTCCTGGCCATCGGATTTGTCGTGTCTTTTGTCGTGGCGTACGCGGCCGTGGCGTGGTTCATGGCCTGGGTGCGGCGGCGGGGATTCACGCCCTTTGCCATCTACCGGATCATTTTTGGAACAGCGGTGCTGATCTGGGCATCCCGAATGAGATGATGATCGGGGTCTCCGCCCTCATTGCGATGATTGAGATCAGACAAGGGTCTTCCTACATGATCCGGCAGACTATCGCATCAATAGGCGCCAATGTCATACAGATCGATCCAAGCGATGCCGCTAAGGCGGGGCGAGCACGGAGAGCGGCGGCAAAGTCACGCTCACTCCAGAGGATGCCGTGGCCATCCTCCAAAACTGCGGTAAAGACCTCGACACCAGGAAGGCTTTTTACTCGTCAATCAGCCCGCCGGTGAAAGATCGCCGTTGCTCCTGCAAGTAGCCGCTGATGACAAAAAGGAACAACGTCCCGAAAGAGGCATTGAAAACGATAGCATGATGCAAAAAAGTGAGTTTCAGGAATTCTATCTTCATCCTTCCTTCATGAAAGCCTCATATGCTATTCTAAGAGTAAAGTAGCTGCAGGCTATCGGATTGCCCACATCTTTACTTCTCATATTCATAGGTACTTTAAAGGCCGATGGGAAGGCATACCTTTTACAGTCACAGGAGGCGCCGACACACAATTGTGGGGACAGGATCCCAGCCATTATTTAACCATTTTGTAAAAGTGCATGTTGACAATAAGACAATAAAAATAGCTGTTCGACGGGTAACCTCAGCAGATCACGAATGAACAGGCGTGTCGTACCCCGTATCCTCCCTTTATACCCGATGCTTACGAGGCACCTCGCTCCGCTTAACACCTATATTGCAATTGACCTTGAGCTATAGAGATGTTGCAAGAATTCTTAAAGGCCGTGTCCAGCGGCGCCATCATCACACACCTTGGATATGTGAGCTATATGCTCATATTCTGCCTTGTTTTAGTGGAGGGCCCCGTCGTGACTTTAGGGGCGGGAGCTTTGGCCGGCGCCGGCCGTCTGAATCCATGGATGGTTTTTATAGCCGCATGCGCCGGGAATCTGACGTCTGATTTCTTGTGGTATATCATAGGCTATACCGGCCATTTGGATTTCATCAGGAAACGTTTACCAGGCTTCGTACGATTTGATCGACAGATTCGGGCCGTAGAAAAGCGCTTGCGAAAGGATGCGGTAAAAATGCTCGTAATCAGCAAACTTTCTTTTGGTATATTCGCCATTCCCGTTCTTATTGGAGCCGGTATTTCCCAAGTGTCGTGGTGGAGGATCCTGGCTGCGGCAAGCATTTGTCAAGTTTTTTGGGGCGGTTCGTTGGTGGTGGCGGGTTACTACTTGGGTGGGACGGTGGTGCGGCACAGGCTGGGACTGGAGACGGGCATCTTTTTTGGAGGACTTTTCATATTCTTCACTATCATGGCCCTCTACCGTTATGCTACTCCCCCGAAAAGGTGACATCATTGTGGAAAATTAAGAAGATATCAATCAAACGCTTTTTCGTCCTGACAGGCTTTCTGCCTCTGTTCGGGATCATTCAGACCATGCACTGGCTGGGCTTCCTGCTGGATGAAGTATTTTTTCGCGGGTACCGCAAAATAACCGTGCGTGAGCCCATCTTTGTGGTTGGCGTTCCCCGGAGCGGTACGACCTTCCTTCACCATGCACTGGCCAAAGATGAGCAACTCACAACGTTCAGGACCTGGGAGTGTCTCTTCGCCCCGTCGGTGACCGAGAGAAAGATCTGCTTGGGCCTCGCTCAAGTCGACAAACGGTTCGGCCGGCCGCTCGGACGGTTGGTCAACGGCCTGGAGAAGTGCATTTTGGGAAGTTTAACGGACGTTCACCCTATGACTCTCAATGTGCCGGAGGAAGACTACTTTGTCTTTATGCCGATCCTTGCGTGTTTCATTTTGATCGTGCCGTTTTTTTACACCGAATCAATCTGGCGAATGGCATTTTTCGACCGAGATATGCCGGAGAGGCGAAAACAGTGGATAATGACTTACTATAAACGCTGCTTGCAGAAGCACCTGTACGTCCATGGACCTGAAAAGCGTCTGTTGTCGAAGAACCCTTCATTTTCATCCCTGGTGGGCAGCCTGAACAGAGCTTTCCCTGGTGCTCGTTTCATTTGCTGTGTGAGGGATCCGATGAAGACCATGCCGTCGCAGTTGAGTTCTCTCAAATCGGGGCTGGAGCTTTTCGGTGTCGATCCATATGGTACTGTTCTGAAGAATCGTATGATCAACGTGTTTTTGTTCTATTACGAGCATTTGATGAGCGTTCTCTCCACGATTCCCAGTGGCCGTCATGTCTTTTTGCCGATAGAGTCCCTGAAATCTGATTTGGCCAACACGATAACGCATACCTATCAGCGGCTCGCTATTCCGCTCGATCGCAATTTTGTCAAGGAATTGCGTTTGGAAGACGCCAACGCCAGATTCTATGTGAGCAAGCACGTCTATTCATTGGAACAGTTCGGTTTGGATGAAGAAACCCTCCGGAAGCGATTCTCCAGGGTTTATGAAAAGTATGAACTTTCCATCCGCGGGAATCGGAACGGAGAAAACGATTTTCTTGTTCAGAAAGAACGGATTCATGATGGAACTTCTCCGAACATCGGGCATGCGACCCACATCTAATAGCACAGAGGCCGCTAAACTGCGTCTGGTGATAATTTCGGATGCTACACCCGAGCGTAATGGTGTGGGGACGTATTATCATGATCTGGTGGAACACCTTCGGGAGCGCATGGAATATGCCGAACTTGTCTGCCCGTGTTCCGAGGGTGATGGACCATGGAAAGGGAGGGTGGCTTTTCCTTTGCCGGGCGACAGTACGCAAAAAATCACCGTCCCCCCGGTTTATCGCATCCACAGACTCCTCCGAAGGATTGTACCTCACGCCGTCATCGTAGCAACTCCGGGACCCTATGGATTACTTGGCGTATTCCTTGCTAAACATTATGGCCTGAATTTACTGGCTGCATTTCATACCGATTACGAAAAACTTGCCGCCCTCTACTGGAATCCGTTTTTCGGAAAGTTCAGCCGAACATTTTTGCGGGCATCTCAAAGGGTTCTTTTCCGGCAGAGCTCTTTGGCGCTTGCCAACTCCCGGGAAATGGCGGCGGCTGCTCGCGATATGGGTGCGGGCAAGGTTCAGCTCATGGGTACACCGGTTGGCCGGCGATTCCTTCAACAGCCCGTCACCCCTCTGGCTCATGGCCTGAACAGAATACTCTTTGCCGGGCGGCTGGCCGCAGAAAAGAACGTACATTTGGTCATCGCTGCAGCTCGGGAACTGCCGCATATCCAATACCTGGTTGCCGGGGACGGCCCCCTGCGAGATCTAGTCCTCGCGCAGTCCAGGAGATTGCCAAACCTGACATATCTCGGATGGCTGGCAAGGCCAAGTATGCCTGCCACCCTGGACAGTGTTGATATGATCATCCTCCCTTCTCATGTTGAGTCTTTTGGAACCAGCGCCCTGGAGGCCATGGCCCGGAACAGAATTGTTCTAGCGTCTGAGAACTGCGGCATTTTTGACTGGCCTTTGCTCAACCGGAATATTTTTCGAGTCGGGAAAACCGAAACTCTCGTCGACGCAATACGGCGTATTGCACGGCTTGATCATGAGCGGCTGAGAGAAAAGGCGGAAAACGGATGCGATGCGGCCCGCCAATTTAACGATTGGACTATCAACAACTGGATAGAAATTCTCAGGACGACCGGCACCGGATAGACCTTATGTCTCATTCCAGACCATTGACCGCTTTTGTCTCCATCCACGACGTAATGCCGTCAACTCTGGCCGACGTCTTGACCACCATTGCTTTCCTCGAGTCGCAGGACATTTCATCCATGGTTCTGCTTGTCGTCCCGGGGGAGGAATGGAATGCTGTGCAGATCGGGGAATTGAAAAAACTGCAACGGAAAGGGTACCTTCTGGCCGGCCATGGCTGGACGCATCGCATCGCGTGCATAAGGGGGGTTCGCGCCACCCTGCACGCATACCTCTTTTCCGGCAATGTAGCGGAACACCTGGCGCTGGACAGGCATGGAATCGCCGCCTTGATCAGGCTTTGCTACGATTGGTTTGGGGAAATGGGACTCGATCCCCCTGCCCTCTACGTGCCGCCGGCATGGGCAATGGGTTCGATTTTCAGGGGCCAATTGCGGACACTCCCATTTCGTTATTTCGAGTATTTCAGCGGCGTGTACGATGGGAAAACAGGGCGGTTTTACCATTTGCCACTGGTCGGTTACGAAGCCGACAGACCGTGGCGTGTTGCACTCCTTCGCCTGTGGAACAGGATCAATCTTGCGCTTGCCCGGCATACCGGCCTCTTGCGAATCGCAATACATCCGCATGACCTGCACATGAGGCTTTCGAATCAGCTCATGCGAGTGTTAGAATTACCACTGCACTGGAGTGATTACTACAGAAGAAAATGAAAACAAGCTGCTTCGCCGGGCTTCAGTTGTTGGCGGTAACTCTCATGTCTTCACTCGAGTGTGTATCAACCTCCCGGCATCAAGATTGCAAGGACTTCTTCGCAGGATACGGAATATGATTGTGACAAGACAGCCAGCGACAGATCTCTATGCCGATTGAACCTTCAAAAATAATACTGGAACTGCTCCCGAAGGCACGGCTTTATGTAACGAATGTCTCCGATAGAATCACTGAAGAATATGGAAGTCTGTTGCGGAATTACCATAGGCTTCTCCTTTGCTCCCTCCATACCACCGCAGGATACCTTGAAGAAGATCTCTCTGCAAAGCTCGGCCATAACGAGAGACGGCTCCGGCAATTTATTCGGAGCTTTCAGAAAATATTTCCCCAAAATGCAGGGTATTCCCATGACCGGTTGGAATTGAGAGCTGAATTGGCCAAATGTGAAAAAGAAAAAGAACCCCTTAATGCCGATTCTCATCTTACCTTTATAGGCGCAGGTCTGGAAAACTGTGTGGAGCATGTCAATGAGACTGATTCACCGGTATATTTTGTCGATCTCGACGGAGTATACAAGAAGCATCACCGAAGACGCAGCACGGTCATTCTCGCATACAACAAACGGAAATTGGTCTATCACGGGGAATTCCGTATTCCTGTACCAGAAGGGCGCTCCATCAATTCCTTTGCTCCGATCACGCGTCATTCCTGCGCGGCAGATCGTGATCAAGATTTCTTCAAGGAAGAGCATCGGCGACACAATCGCTGGACAGTCCATTACTTCTATCCTGACGGA
>CAZEGG010000248.1:0-5710 GCA_964511755.1 uncultured Desulfobacteraceae bacterium
GGCAGTTCTTGAGCGTATAATCCACCTCCGGGGCCGCCATGCGAAAATTGACGGGAACAAATATGGCCCCCAACCGGGAACAGGCAAGGTACAGCTCAATGAATTCCGGGCAGTTGCCCAGCATGACCGCCACCCTGTCTCCCTTTTTGATCCCGATGGACTGGAGCCAGCATCCGGTCCTGTCTGCTCGCCGGTGCAGCATGGAATAGCTGATGGTTTCGCCTCCAAAAATCAAGGCGGGCTTATCCGGCTGGAGATCACTCCAGCGCTCCACCCACCAGGCTATGTTCATTGACTTTATCATCTTCCGTAGTCCTAAATTCTTCTTGTCATAAACCAAGCTGTTTACGGGTGCTGTTTTACGCGGGCTAAAGGTAATAGTACTTTTCCCAAAACTCCGGCTGTGTCTTTTCTTTCCAGTCTGCTCCAAATCTTTCCCTGAAGAAAGGCTCGAGTCTGGCAAACCAGGTCCCCGGTCTTTTGCCCTTTTTCCCCTTGGCTTCGATAATGTCCCCGAGAAATGTTTCGATTTCCGTTATCTTGTCCTTCGGCACATAGGCCTGAGCCCCGCGATCAATTGACTCCACGAAATCGCCTATGCTCAACGCATGGGCCGTCAACATGAGTGTCGGAATGCCTTTTTCCCTGGTTATGGACAAGAGGTCGTATCCGTTCACTCCCATTATATCAAGAATCGCCCCATCAAATGACCTTTCGGAAAGGAACCTCTTCGCTTCCTCAAAATTTCCGGCCAGGGAGATGCTGCATTTTTCCAGTATCTCTTCAAGAGTGCTGAGAACGTCAGGCTCATCATCTACGATGAGGATTCTCTTTCCTTTGAGGATATTCGAATGCTCCTTCACCTGCTGCTTTGCTTTTGCGACAAAAGCGCAATTCTCATCCCCCTTTGCAATGCAGTTCGTCTCTGATGAATCCATATCTTTATCAAAAATGGCTGCTGCGAGTCCGGTTACCACTCCCCGTATCAGGTGGCAGACCCCTCTCGACGCCTGGCCGTAAGCTTCAGCAAAGGGTGATTCTTTGACTTCGATGCTGATTCTTTCCGAAACCGGATCGAAAAGGACAAGATTGAACGCACCCCAGCCGATCTCGCTACCCATCTTGACCATGAAATCGAGAATTTCTTCACCGGAAAGATTGTCCATCTCCTTGTATTTCTTTGCCGACAAGTAGCCACCCCTGAAACCGCCTTGAAACATGATCTCGTCGGTTTGTTCAGCGCAGACCTTCTCCATGGCCTTCTGGATTCCGGCGAGCGTTTCGGGACGGATCAACAGGTATCGCACTCCTTTGTAATTCAGGGCGCCTCGTTCGGGATCATAGGCAAGCTCGTCCAAAATTGAGTTACTCGGCATTCGCGTATTTCCTCTCCTGAAGCACGGTCTATTCCATCAGGCCCGGCAGATACAGGGCCAGGGACGGGAAGAGCATTATGAGCCCCATGGCGACGGCATCACAAGCCAGAAACGGGAGCGCGGCTTTATAGATATCCCCCATGGTGGTGTCTTCAGAGGCCACGCCTTTCATCACAAAAAGCACGAGGCCGAATGGAGGTGAGATGGTGGCCATCTCCATGTTCAGCAGCATGATAGCGCCGAACCAGAGGGGATTGAAGCCGAGGTCCCGGATGATGGGCATATACACGGGCAGCGTGACCATCATGATGGTCAAAGGTTCCATAAAAGTGCCCATAAAAAGAAGTATGATCTGCATGAAGATCACGATCATTATGGGAGCCAGATTCAGGCTGGTGGCCAATTGAACCAAACCCGAACTGGCACCCGTGAAGGCCAGTATCTGTGAAAAGGCTACCGCTCCGGTCATGATCATGAACATCATCACCGTTATTTTCAGGGTGCTGGTAATGGACTCGGAAATCGCCTTCCAATCCCATCCCTTGTAAATGAAAACCAGGACAAAACAGCCCAGGGCACCCAGGGCAGCCGACTCGGTCGGAGTGGCGATTCCCAGGAACATGAGGCCGATCACCAGGAATATGATGCTCCCCAAAGGCAGAACATATTTGCACGTCAGGACGACCTTTTCTCTCATGGGGGTCGGAGTGAAATCATAGGAGGGTGCAATATCCGGCTGCAGAAGACACCTGGCCACCACATAGCCAGCGTAGAGGACCGCCATCAGCACACCCGGCAGGATAATGGCCACCAGTATGCCGCCCACGGAAATTCTGCACAGCGACGCCAGAAGCACCCCAAGGGCGCTTGGCGGAATCATGATGGCGAGCCCGCCACTTCCCATAATGGGGCCGATGCTCATGGATTTCTTGTAGCCTCTTTTGGACATTTCGGGCACCAGGACCGAACCGAGCATCGCACAACCAGCCATCGCGGAGCCTGACAGGGTGGCGAACAGGGTTCCTCCTCCGATGGCCAGCAGGCTCAGGCGGCCGGGTATCCGTCCGAGCCACTTGTCCAGAGTATCCATCATGTTGGGAGCGATTCCGGACCGGAACATGATTTCACCCATGAGGACAAACAGCGGTACCGGCAATAGAGCGAAGGTGGCTACGGATCGATAGACACTTCTTATGAGTTGGGAAAAGCCTGCATCTCCCCCCCAAAACAAATACACGCATATGATGTTGACGAACAGGAATGAAAAGGCAACCGGCACGCCGATCAGAAACAGGAACATTAATGAAGAAAAAATGAGAATGAGGATCACCCACCATTCCATATCGAATCACCTTTCGGATCGAGTCAAGATCCGGATCTACCCGTTTCCATGATGAACCCTGCAACGAACTTGCAGGTCCTTCTTATGAACTGAACAATGAGCATCAAGCTGCCTATGGGTATAATGACAATGATCCACGATAGCGGCAATTCCAGGATGGTGGGTGTATAAAGCCCTTTGCGGTAAAAGTACCAGGTAAGGGAAAATCCGAAGACTGTGAGGATAACGGATACGATTATACCGATCACCGACCCGATTATTCCGAAAAAAGCCACCACCTTCGGGCTCAGACGGTCTATGAGGATATCGACCTTCACATGTCCTTCCTCGCGCAACAGCCAAGCCGAGCCCAGAAAGGTGATGTACAGGAGCAGGCATTCGGTAATCTGGGTCACCCCTACTATCGGGAAGTTGAACAGATCCCTGAATATCACTTCCAGACAGACGAACAGCATGATGAAAACAAGAATAGCACCGGCCAGAAAGGCCATAAGATTCATTAATCGATCGAAAGCGGACAGGAATCTTTTCATCTTTAGTATCCAGATATCTTCCCCCACTCTCCCCGAAAAAGGTCAGGGTGGGGTCAGAGTTCAGGGTTGTTGGAAATTAATAGCCGGTCAGCCTCTTCATGACGGGTACCAAATCCGGGACCTTTTTCTCAAGGTCCTCCCACTCCGCATCATAGGCAGTATCATAATATTTCTTGTTTTCCTCCGGGGAGAACTTGATCCGAACAATTCCCATTTTGTCATATTTCTCCCACTCCTCCTTTTCTTTCTTCTTGAAATAGGCTTCCATTTCAGGCTCGAATTTCACGGTGATATCCATGATCTTCTTCTGGACATCCTTGCTCAACCCGTTCCAAACGCCCAGGTTCATCAGAATCAGGGTGTTCTGACGGGTGTAGAAGGGAATATCGATGATGTATTTGCAGTGATTCAACCAGCCCCACTCCGCGGGTCCTAGTGTTGACCATCCGAATCCATCCACCAGCCCTCGCTCCAGTGCGGTGTATGTGTCGCCGAATTTCACCGTAACCGGAACCATTCCGAGCTTTTTCATGAAACGATCGTAAAGGGCGGAGGTCCTCATCTTCAATCCCTTCAGATCGGCCAGAGTCTTGACGGGTCGGTTGACCCTCAGGTAGAACGGATCATAGAGCCATGTGCCGATGTACATCATGCCGATTTTCGCGATGCGTTTCTGCATGAAGTCGTAGAATCCCCCCGGCTCCCGCTCCTGTTGAAAGGTCAGTTTGGAGAGTGAAAAGGCATTGACCTCCGGCGCCAGCGGGGCAAAATAGGCGGTGGGATTGAAAATAATCTGCACCGTGTTGTTGATGCAGGCATTGGCTTGATCGAAACCGGCAATCACTTCGGGCCCCCCCACCCAATTGATTTTCACGTCGCCCTTGCATGCCTTGTTAACGCGATTGACCCAGACATGAACCATCGCACACAGGGGATGATCCTTGGGTAGAAAGCTGACCGCTCTCAGGGTTTTGGTCTTGGCCGTGGCCGGAGCCCCGACGCCCAAGCAGAATGCGCCCGCCAACAGGGCGACCAACGAACAGTAAAACAGTTTCTTCATTGCCATTTCCTCCTTTTCTGACTGATTTATGCGCACGAAAACACTTCCTTCATTTAACAAACAAACCCGAGCTTCATACGATCGATCAGTTCACCTCCCTTCTCCCCGAACGGTTTCGGGCACAGGCGATCCGGGACGTGCATCACCCTCGCGCAAAATCCTAACTCTGAATGCATGAACTTCCCATCTTTATCCAAACGCGGAACGGACAACATGCTCGGTCAACTAAGATTTCCGATCAGCCGGGATTTGCGTAGTTTGCTCCATCTTTTCCTGTCTCAGAGCAGACGTCGCCTCTTCATTGACGGTCATATCGGCACCCAATACCACTCCATAGTGATCCCTGGCTGAGATGAGGCTAACCTTGCCGTTCACGACGTCCCAGCGCACCGCCTCCGGTTTTCTCTCTGTCGGAGGACCGTAACCGCCGCTTCCGGGGAGTTGTATCCTCAGGAGGTCGCCTTGCTTAAGTTGTCCCACGCCCTTGGACCTGCATGTTCTCTCTTGCGAGGTCCCGGGATTCAATATCAGGCTGCCTCTGCTCCCCTCCATTCCGCCGAAAAGTCCAAGAGGAGAAAACTTCTGTCTGTCCGAATAGCGAGCCCACGTGACATCTGCGAAAAAACGAATATCCCGACGAAGAGAAAGCCCACCCCTGCACCTGCCGGGCCCTCCCGAATCGGGTATGAATTCATACCGCTCGATCATGACGGGATTCTCCAGTTCCGCCGCTTCTACAGGCGTGTTCATGAAGCGTCCCAGATGCAGGTCCTGACCGTCGGGACCGTCTTTATGAGGTCTTGCTCCTGCACCCCCACCCTGGATCTCAATGTAACTGAACCGCTTTCCCGTTTCCGGGTGGATACCCGAGAAGCTGTTGGTGCAAGCCTGGCCGTGGCTGCCGGCCACAACCCTTTCCGGCACCACTTCGCTCATGGCCTGGAGCATGGCCTCCGTTATTTTGGTCATGGTCTGGCTCCTGGCCGTAACCCCCGCCGGAGGAAGGGGGTTTGTCACCAACCCTTCACGGCTCGTCACCTGAATAGGCTTGAATGTTCCTTCATTCAGAGGCATGTGGGGATCTATGATCCCCACCATGGTGTAGAAAACACCCCCCTGGGAACAAGCCCACGGGCAATTCACATTTCCCTTCGTCTGGTGCGCGCTTCCTTCAAAATCCACCTCCATCCGGTCTCCCGAGATGTGTATGTTCACCTGGACTTTCACCGGTTGGTCTATCTGCCCATCGTCATCCAGGTGATCTGTCCCTGTATAGTTTCCGTCCGGGAGATTTCTGATGAAGCGGCGAACCTTTTCCTCACTATAGTCGATCAGCATCCGAGAGCATTCCCGAAACACATCCAGCCCGAATTTTCCCACGAGCGCCTAGACACGTCTT
>CAZEGG010000249.1:0-5706 GCA_964511755.1 uncultured Desulfobacteraceae bacterium
GCCGGCCGACCTCGACCAGTTTGGGCGAGATAATTCACATGGCACAATCGTTGGTCGGGAAGGTTTTGTCCAATTGGGACATCATCCCGCCTATGGAACTGGTTTTTTCGATGAGGTAGACGTAAAATCCGGAATCGGCCAGATCAAGTGCTGCCTGCATCCCGGAAATACCCCCGCCGATTACCATGACAGAACCGGTCTTACTCTGCGACATTTCCTATTCTTACTCCAAAACTACAAACAAAGATCAATTGAAACTCACGAGAATGACGCCGAACGGGTTGTTCAGGCTTTCCATCCCGCCCTTGTCGGGAACAACAGCATGGGGCGGCCCGTCCATTCCGGGTCTCAGCATTGTGAACTCGCACAAAAACGCTCCAGGTCACGAATGTCGATCCGATTCATTCCGATTCCCAGATGTTCTCCCTCCATGCCCATGGAGAGTCCGAGCAGTTGGGGATAGAGAATGGCCGGAAGAGGCCTTCCGCCTCCGTTGCCCGTGATCATCTCCTCCTGCACCCAGTCGAATTGCAGGTGGCACCAGGGACAGGCTGTACAGAGATAGTCCGCACCGGCTTCTTTCCCCGAGCCGATCTTTTGCGCGGTCAGAGATATGGACAGATCGTCATTTATTCCGAGCAGGGGCGCCCCACAGCATTCCAGCCGCTTTTCCCAGGGCACGCTCTCGGCCCCCGTCGCTTCCACCAGCTCGTCGAAAAGGGTTGGGTTGACGGGATCGTCGAACTGGGTGACGTCGCTCGGGCGCAGTGTATGACAACCGTAATGGGTGGCAATCTTGATCCCGGTGAACGGCCGCACTATGCTTCCTTTCAGTCTTTCAAGCCCCACATCCCGGTGAAGGACGGTAAGAAGATGTTTCACTTCCGTCTTTCCCTCGTACCGGAGGCCTCTCTTCTCCAGCACACGGTTCACTTCGGTTTTCAGTGCCGGATCCTGGTCCAGGAGAGAAGCCGCCTTTTTCAGGCTTCCCCAGCAGCAGCTGCAGAGGGCAAGGATATGGAGCCCCTCTTTTTCCGCCACAGCCAGGTTCTTGGCCGCCGAGAGGAGGAATGATCGCTGGTCCACGTTCCTCAGGGGATAACCGCAGCAGTTAAACCTGCGAGAATCCACAAGGTCAACATCGAGTCTCCCCAGCACGGCCCGGGAAGAAATTTCATACTGTTTTGCCCGGGCGGGGATGTTACAGCCGATAAACAATGCAAATCTCATCTTACACTCCCGTATTCTCACGCACCTTTGCTCGTCCGCAACGTCTATGCAGCCCTGGAAACACGAGGCTTGTCCGATTTTTCCAGGTTCTTGAGCGCCCAGTTCTTCAGCTCATACAAGAGGTCGGTCACCTTTACCTTCTGAGGACAATGCTCCTGGCACTGGTAGCAGGTCAGACAATTCCAAACCATCGCAGAAGACGAGGCAGCCTCAATAAGCCCCGAGCCGAGACACCACATAATCTGGTGCGGCAGGAGTTCGAGTGCTTCCTGGGGGTCTTCGTAATTTTCCACCACAGGACACACGGTAGTGCAGTTTTGGCACCCGAAGCAGTAGGAATAGGTGTTGGCGTGAATCGGTTGATTTCCCTCAGCCTCGGCCGGCGGGAAAGAAAGGGGCTTTTCCTGGTTCATCAGGACATCGAAGTTGACGGAGAGGCTACCCCTGGCCTCTTCAAGGGGCTTTGGGTAGCTCTTTCCGAATACCTGCTCCCGGCCGAGCCCTCTGGCGAAGGAGAGCTGAGACAGAATCATCGGTCCGGTCCGGTGTTCCTGGATCAGCCTCTCACGCGCATTGAACCACAGTTCTCTCAGGTTGATCCCCGAAGGGCATGTTACCGTGCACCGATCGCAGTTGGTACAAAGGTAAATTCCCTCCAGCAGAGCCCTCAATTCTTTTCTGCTGAGGGTGTTTCCGGCCGCCATTCTCTTCAAAACGGTCATCTTTTCCGATGGAAGGATATATTCGTTGCCTATGGCCTCGAAGGCCATCAGGGCGGAACACCTCAGGCTGCATGTTCCGCAGTGGGTGCAGGCATCCAGCTCCATGACCTGCCTTGTCATGACATTCGCCGGATGGGCGGTCTCGCTATCCATAACAGCATTCGCGAGAAGGCTCACGGGGGTGGCTAACACATGGAACATCTTGCTGAAAGGGAGATAGGCCAAACCGATGAAGCAGAAGAGGATATGGATATACCAGAGGAAGTTCACCGCTCCAGCGCGGTTCAGCCGCAGCGCAAAAGGCGCGATGACCCGAGAAACTCCATATCCTGCGAAAGCCCACTTGGGCGAGGCATGACAATCCGCACAGCTCATTTCGTTGATCTCTTGTCCCTTTGCAAGTACTGCCTGATCCACAGGTCCTTTCACGTGGGGAGAAACGAGGCCGAAATTCTTTACCCAGTAGCTTTCCAGCGCTTGCTGGTCCTTGTCGCCGGCCCACTTCCCCGAGAGGTCTCCGTAGTCCACTGCCATGTGGTTGAACTCTGAATAGGAGGTAATTTTAAGGCCTTCGAAGAGAATTCCCGACAGGATCACGGCGGCAACGATGAAAATGGCGTATCGGTCGGGGCCGTCGGTCTTCAGACGGGGCACCTTTAATACGAACCTTCTGAAAACCGCAATCCCCGCCCCGGCCAGCACCATGAGGCCGAAGAGGCTCCGAAGGAAAAGAAAGGGGTTGGCCGTGGGATAGTAATTACTGAAGAGGCGGGCGGTCACGATCTGGCCGAGAGCATGCATGAAAAGAAGCAGCATGAACCCGCAGAAGATCAGCATGTGCATCAGCCACCGGAGAAAATCTTCCCGGTAAATCCTCCGCTGGAGGAGCACATCGAGCAGCAAGCCCTTGGCCAGGATAAATATCTTTTTGCTCAGGAGCACTCCCAAGATCCCATTCAGAAAAGCGCCGACCCTCTGAAGAGGAGAGCAGTTTTGGCCCCGAATGCCTATACTCCTGGTGAACCACGTGGAGACTTTATATACGAGGCCTACGCAAAACACGCTCAAGGAGCTATAGAGTAACAGGTCGAACATCTTGAATCTCCTTACCTTCGTGAAGAGCCCGCTCGGGATTGGAAGAGCGGTCTTTTAGTCTATGCCACTTTGTGGTAGTAGGTCAAGAGAATTTTTTCACAAATCCGACGGAGGAGCGCTCCGAATCTGCGGCATGCTCTTAAAAAAGTGGAAAAATCTCTTGCAGAGTCAGTATCCGCCGGCGACGTAGACAGCGGGATGGGCGGTGAAACAGAGGTTTATCAGGATGCAGGGAGGTCTTGGAGTACTATGAAACTTGACACGCAGAGTGAAATCAATCTATACTCCCGAAGAAGTGACCTCTTATCAACTTTACTGTTATGGGAGTATCAATCATCGGTTGTCGCAGCATGACTGCTGGATGTCCGACCCTGCCTCATATGAGGATGCTTCCTGCCGCGGCAACAGATCTGAATCTTCCCTTCTTGCTCTCTCATCTTCATGTTCAATGAACACCCTGTGATCGGATTGATCTATCCGCCGGAGGGACACTATGGAAAACGATCCGAAAGATAAAGAGAAAAATTCGCCTGAAGAGCGGGGGATTACCCGTCGTCGATTTCTTAAGACCGTCGGCAGTGGGGCTGCTGTGGCGGCCGCCTCCGATGTCTTGACAAACCTGAGCAGCGTTGAGGCCGCCCCGGCAAAACCTGAACAGGTCCTGAGGATCAATCTGCTTGTCAACGGGCACTCTCATCGGCTCGCGGTCGAGGCCCGCTGGTCGCTTCTTTTTGTGCTGCGTGAGAAACTCGGGTTGACAGGAACAAAAGTAGGCTGTGAGAGGGGGGAATGCGGCGCTTGTACCGTGCTCATCGACGGGGTGCCGCGCTACGCATGCATGACGCTGGCGGTCGAAGCGGAAGGAAGCGATATCGTAACCCTTGAAGGCCTGATGCACGGGGAGGAACTCGGGCCGGTGCAACAGGCTTTTGCGGAGCACGATGCCCTTCAGTGCGGCTATTGCACCCCGGGGCAGATTATGTCGGCGGAAGGTCTCCTGCGCCGGAATCCCAACCCCACGGTGGACGAAATCCGCATGGGAATGAGCGGAAATCTCTGTCGCTGCGGCGCCTATCCCCATATTTTCAAAGCTGTCGGCCGTGCTGCCCGGCTTAAAAAGTGAGGTATATCATGGCTGAATCGGAAAAGGGCCTTTATTACATCGAAGGGATGCCGGTACCGGAAACTTCCAAACCAGGTGAACCTCCAAAGCCCTGGGGAAAAACACAGATCGTCGGCAAAGCGGTCCCCCGGGTAGATGCTTACGAACGGGTGAGCGGATCGGCGGTTTACCCGGCGGATGTTTCGCTGCCCAACATGCTCTACGGGGCCATTTTGCGATGTCCCCACCCACATGCCCGGGTGAAGAAAGTCTCCGTCGAAAAGGCCCTGCACCTGCCGGGAGTTTCTGCAATCATCAGCAGCGATACGCCTGGCGCCAATCCCACCTGGACTTATTCCAGTGGGAGTGTAGAGATTCAGTCAAGGCTTTTCGACCCTGTCTGCCGCTTCGAAGGGGAAGCCGTGGCCGCTGTGGCCGCCGAAACCCCTTACCGGGCCTGGGACGCAGTCCGTGCCATTGCGGTGGACTATGAGACACTCCCCTTTGTGGCGGATGAACGCCTGGCGTTGAAACCGGATGCGATCTCCATCCACAAAGGAGGCAACCGAGTCGAACCGACGAAGATTTATGCACGGGGGGATGTGGCCAAAGGTTTTGCCGAGGCCGACGTCATTCTTGAGCAGGAATACCGGACCGAGTGCGAAATCCATTCCCCCATAGAGCCCCATGGCTGCGTGGCCAACTGGGACGGAAACCGCTTGACCATCTGGGAGTCAACCCAGGGCGTGTACCGCGTCCAGTCGAATGTGGCGGATATTTTAAACCTGCCGCTTTCCATGGTTCGTGTGATCGGGCATTATATGGGCGGCGCTTTCGGCAGCAAGCTCCAGGCCGGCAAATACACCGTCATCGCGGCCCTTCTGGCGAAGAAGAGCGGCCGGCCGGTAAAGATAACGCTGAGCCGCGAGGAAACCTATCTGGCGGTGGGAAATCGTCCCGCCGGCAACATGAAGCTCAAAGCGGGCATAAAAAAGGACGGAACCCTCACCGCGCTTGATTTTGAATGCCTCGCCACCGGCGGAGCGTATCCTGCCGGCGGCACCTCCGGGGTTGACTGGCTGGTTCGTGATCTGTACCGATGTCCCAACGTCAGAACAAAGTCCACGGATGTCTATATCAACGCCGGCCCCGCGCGTCCTTTTCGTGCACCCGGTCATCCCCAGGGCGCCTGGGCGCTTGAACAGATGATGGACGCCCTTGCGGAAGCAATCCGGATGGACGCGGTTGAGGTTCGTCTGAAAAACATCCCGTTCGTCAGCCAGGCCAGAAGAGGCCAACCTCCCTACACCACCACCGGTCTGAAAGACTGCCTGAAGGAGGGCGCCGCCGCATTCGGGTGGCAGCAGGCGCGGGAGCAGATCGCTGAAACCGCGAAAGAAGGCAGTGTCCGCAGAGGAGTGGGGATGGCCAGCGCCCTCTGGGCCGCCGGCGGCGGCCGGCCCCCTTCCACCATCATCCTTAAGCTCTTCTCCGACGGCAGTGTCAATCTGAACATGGGCGCCAGCGATATCGGGACCGGCACAAAGACGGTGATGG
>CAZEGG010000250.1:0-5632 GCA_964511755.1 uncultured Desulfobacteraceae bacterium
GCGACAGCCGGCTCATGGCAGATGCCTACCGCCTCGGCTGGCGGCGTTTCATCGTATTCGGCCTCCGGGGACAGCGGTTTCATGGGTGCGGCTTCGGAACTGACTCCCGAGGCGTGAGGATTGATGTATACGGAAGTTCCGGGGACTACTTGGGCTCGGGCGTTGACGGCCTTTCCATCTATGTGCACGGAAACGCACAGGACCAGCTCGGCCAGATCATGAAGTCAGGCAAGATGGTGATCTACGGAGATACGGGCCAGACCTTCATGTACGGGGCAAAGGGAGGTGAAGTCTATGTCATGGGGAATGCGGCGGGAAGGCCGCTTATCAACGCGGTGGGAAGGCCACGCGTGATCATCAATGGCACGTGTCTTGACTACCTGGCAGAATCTTTCATGGCTGGTGATCCCCACAACGGCGGCGGTTTTGTGGTCCTGAACGGTATAATGTTCGATGATCAGGGAAATGTGAAACCCCAGGAAACACCGTACCCGGGATCAAATCTCTTTTCCCTTGCGTCCGGTGGCGCCATCTATGTAAGGGACCCTCACTCCCGGATAGATGAACAACAGCTCAACGGCGGAGAAATCGTCGCACTGACGGAAAAGGACTGGCGCCTGCTCCTGCCCTACCTGGAGGAAAATGAGCGGTTGTTCGGAATTTGCATCCAAAAGGACCTCTTGATGGTGGACGGGGAAAAACGCGATCCTCTCGTCGTGTACCGGAAAGTGAGACCGCAAAATGGGCATGCAGTTGAACAGGACGGCCTCGAGG
This sequence comes from uncultured Desulfobacteraceae bacterium, assembly GCA_964511755.1. Taxonomy (GTDB): domain Bacteria; phylum Desulfobacterota; class DSM-4660; order Desulfatiglandales; family Desulfatiglandaceae; genus B46-G9. The sequence goes on from CAZEGG010000250.1 coordinate 775, forward strand.
AGTGGGGAGAATAAGCGGACGAAAAAGCTGGTTCATCCGGTTATTGCGTACTCTGAGGTTCAAGAGTTGATTGAACTAGCTTCCATCCATAAATGGCTGTTTTTCACAATCTCATCGTCAATCTGTCCCGCCTTGGCGGGATGCGACGTACTAATAGTACGTCTCCGCGTAATCCCTTGATTGTCTTGGTCTTGCAAAAAATATCTCATTTCTGGATTGGAAACCCGCTCGGGCCTGAATTCAATTCGTGGATGGGTACGAACTGGATGCGGGATAGGGCCTATGCCGCGTCCTTGTACCTTGTACCAGCCTGCAGGTACCCAAAAATCGGATGAACCAAAGAGCTTCTTCTCAGAGCCCCTGGCCGCAGAGCTCTAGATGTATAGTATGTCGGGGATTTGGGCAGGATTGGGGGTTTCTGTTTTTTTGGGCGGCACACCGGGAAAGTGCCTTGAGGAACCTGACGGGGCGTTTTGCCTCTGCCCGGCTTGTTCCGCGACGCCTGGAGGCTGCCCGGTCCGCGATCTCCTCATCAGGGTGGCCCGGCTCGAACTCTGCAAGGACCTGGTCCGCCAGTTCGTAAGGCCCCAGTATCTCTTCATCATAGATCCCTCCAAAGCCCGGAGAAGGTCTCTGTCGGATACCCTTGTCAGGGAGCCCCACGTGTTTCGCAGGGCAATCACCTGCGTCTTGTAGGGCCCCGAAATGGGCGGATGAAAGCCGGAGCGTCACCCTTGCGGCCCCATGGGAAAGACACTGTTTCATCCCTCGCCACAGATCCTTTACATTTGCCTATTCGCATTGTATAGGATGATGCATACGCGTTCGAAAGACACGCAATCGTACTGCATACATGAGAGGGGTAATCATGAGAAAGAAATGGTTTTGCCTGTTGGCATCCCTTATTCTTGTGGGCTTTTTCGGCTGTACCCGGGAGAGTGGAGAAAAATCCGAGGTACTGGCGCGAATCAATGATTTTAATCTCACCCTTCCTGAATTCCAGAGGCAGCTGGCATCCGAGGTTGAGATGGAGAAGGATTTCAAGGTAACACGAGATGCAAAAAAGGCATTCCTGAACCAACTCATTCGCAAAGAGATCCTGATCCAGGAAGCGAGGAGGCTGAAGCTTGATACCAAGGAAGAGTTCAGGCGGGCCATCGAACGATACTGGGAATCAACCTTGATCAAGGAACTGATAGAGCTCAAGGCAAAGGATATTGCAGGAAAAACGTACATTTCAGAAGAAGAGATAACTGCGCGCTACAAGGCCATGAAGGCAGCGGACCCTACCGTCCGGCCTTTGAAGGATGTGAGGGAAGAAATCGTCAAGAGGCTCAAAGACAAGAAGAAGACAGAGATGCTCGGGGCATGGATCGATAACCTGAGAAAGAAGGCGCATATAGAGGTAAACGAGAAACTGCTTTAGATTCTGGAGAAGGAGATGGAAATGGCCCGGAAAAGCGGAACGCGCAGGAGAAAGTATCTGGTCAAGAAGGGGTTTCAGTTTAAATTCATCCTGAAATTCTGTGCCGTGGTTCTGGGAGGGGTTATTGTATCCACCTGTCTGCTTTTCTTTTTTTCGCAGGACACCCTCACTTCCTCATTCAGCGGTTCCCGCCTTGTAATCACGAACACCGGTCTCGCTATACTTCCCGCGGTCATCTATACGAATCTCATCGTTCTTGGATTGATAAGTCTGGCCGCCATTTTCGTAACCCTGGTTGTTTCGCACAAGATAGCCGGACCGTTGTTCCGTTTCGAAAAGGAACTCTGGGAGATAAGAGAAGGCAATCTGACGAGGAAAATATCACTCAGGAAAGAAGATCAGATGATCGAGATGGCGGAGGCCCTCAACGGCATGGTTGAAGCTTTGCAGGAAAAGGTAGTCAAGATCCGCGACGGGATCGCCGAGGTAAAAGAGACGGCCATCGTCCGAAATGCTCCCGACGTCGTGATCGGCCAACTGACCCAGGTGGAGAAGGGAATAGAAGACAGCTTTGCGCTCTGACAAAGAGAATCTCACGACCGTTCTCCCCGAAGAGGCATGCCGACGAAAGGGATGGAGACGGTTCACTCCTCGTTGCAGCACGAGGATTGCGGTGGCAACGCTTGTCTCCTTTTCTTTTCTCCTGGCCGGCGTGGTGCTGGCTGAAGAAAACGAGGAAAAATGGTTGTCCCATGAAACAAGGCATACCATCCTCCATTACAAATCCGCCGAGGACCTGAAGCGTTTCAGCCATAACATAGACTTTTCAGGAGGAGATGACGGTTTTTTTGTTTTCCGATTTTCTCGGGATGAAGAGGACACGCTCGAAAAGACCGGAGACAAGGTCGACGCCATATTTGAAAGGGCCCAGGAAATACTCGATATGCGAAAGAACATGCAGAAGGTGGTGGTCAATATTTATCATGACAGCGGTGCGCTGGACACTGCCTTTTTTCAGGTTTACCGGCAGCCCTGCCGGATTCGAGCCTGGTACCGGTACTGGAACAATACAATATACGTAAATTCGAGGGATATTCATGCAGGGATGCTTGCCCATGAACCGGCACATGCCATCATCGACCACTACATGGTTGTCCGCCCTCCCCGGGCAACAGCCGAGATCCTCGCCAGGTACGTTGATGAACACCTTGAGAGATAAGCCCGGATTCCGTCTACCGTGCATTTTACCGGGCCTGATTGTGGTCCTGCTTCTCTGTGCGTGTTCTCCCCGGTCTTTCCAGATAAAAAGAGCTGAAGCCCTGTACAATAAAGGACAGATACTGGAGATGGAGGGACAGGAGAACAAGGCACTCTCGAAATTCAACGAATCCATGGCTCTTGCCGGGAAAGCGGGATTCAGACCTGGAGTGGCGAACAACCTCAATGAAATTGCCATCATTGCCACCAAAAGGGGCGAGTATGAGAAGGCAAGAGCGTTGTTCACGCGCGCATTGCGCATTTACCGGGAAATGGATTGGAAACCCGAGGTATCCAAATCTCTGAATAATATCGCGCTCACCTATTTGAAGGAATTGAATTTTGACGCGGCATTAAAGGGGTACCGGGACTTGCTGAAGTGGGATGAAGGCACAGGAAACCGCCTGGGCGAAATAATCACTCTGAACAACACGGGATTTATCTATGATCACTATCTGGGAAAGCCGGAAGAAGCACGGAGGAGCTACCGGAAAGCCCTCGGGATAGCGAGAGAACTGAGGAACCGGAAATACATCGCAATCCTTGAAGAAAAACTTCAGATGAGATGATCATCCAGGCACTGCCATAAGAGAACACCATTGAATACGGCATAAAGGCCAAATGACAAAATCCAAATGTCAAATCAAATCCAAGGTTCCAATGTCAAAATATCTTGTAAAACAATCAAATCTTCTGGTTTCTCCCGGTGCAGCCTCGAATGAATTGATTGAGTAAAAATGAGCAGAAGAAATTTTCTTGCGGCATTTGAGATTGGTCATTCATTTGAAACTTGACATTTAATAAGTGCTGTTACTTGCCATAAGCCCATTTTGCGTCATGACGCAGACCACCTTTTCGACAGTGGCCATTAGTATCGAAATGCCATTCCGACAGCGTAGTAGTTGAGGACATAGTCGTACCGGTAGACCCGCTCATCGTCGTTTGTAATACTGGACCGTGCAGTTGAGCTCGCCTTCCCGGACGAAGGCCTGCCGCATATCGAATTCCAGGGACGCTCCCTTGTCCCGGTAGTTATAGAGGCCGTCACCCCAGTTCTTCCCCCATGACGAACTGGTGAATCACACAATACGCTTTTTTCCCAAACCATCTGGATTCCTTCAGGTACTCACCGGAAGGATTGGTGAATTTGACGTACATCTGGTCAAGATCCGGACTGCCGCAGCCGGTGTTCACCCATTTCACTGTTCCGTCCGTCTGGGTCGCCAGCCAGCCGCTCCACGGGAGATTCCTCAGGTCACCTTGATAGGCCTGCTTAAACGTGGTGGTAAAATCCATGGTGGAAAGCCCTGCCAGGTTCCCCGCGTCCTGTCCCCGCAGGCTCACATTGAGCACCTGGACGGTCTTGCTGTCCGGCCTGAGGATATACTGCTGCGCGCGCACCCAGTTGCCGTTCCGATCCCGGGTGACACGGCCGGACTGGGCGTCGGCCTCCTGTGCCAACAAGGCGTCTCTGGCCCGGATATCATCGCACTGGAGCTGGTTCTTGATGGTTTCTGCTCGAAGCTTCAGTGCGTCCGCATCCCGCGCCGTCTCGATGATCTTTTTGTTCACACGGTCTTCTTCCACCTGGACTGCGTAGGCCAGGAGCCCGTTTCCATTAATCTTGTTCAAGGTATTCCAATCGGTGAAAAGTATGGGGTTGCCCCACTTGGAATTCTGGCCGACGGTCTGGAGGCCGTAGCGGTAATAATAGTTCTGATTATCCGGGTCTCCCCAGAGAATGGGCCAGTTTTCGATTCCGGGAAACTGGGCGTTGGGACTCGGGGTATTCCAGAAATAGACGCCGGGCTGGTAAGCATTCCCGTCCACCCCGGCCAGGAGATTTGTATCCCTGAGGTTCATGATTGCCATGTCCAGGCTGGTGTATTTATCATCCAGCCCCAGGGAATCCACCACCATATCGCGCGTCCCGGCGGTCACCGTGTACTTGTTGTCCCCGTCCGGCCTGAAAATCAGGAAATGATCTGCCAGGTCGAACCCCTGATATCGGCAATCGTCATCTGTGCCGAAAGTCTGATAGATCCACAGATAGTCCTCGGAATCACCATGAATGCTCTTTCCCGATTCCTCTGAAAGATCAACGAACGCCGTGCCACGCGGCTCTCCGGGACCAGGATGATTTTCACTTCCGTCTCCCGGCACCAGGCCCACAAA
>CAZEGG010000251.1:0-5588 GCA_964511755.1 uncultured Desulfobacteraceae bacterium
CCGATTACCTGGGAGAAAGCATCAGCACCAATCAGCTTGCTGAACTTGCCGCAGACCTGGAGAAGGAGCTGAAGATTATCCCGAAGGAGGAGAGCTCTTTCCTCAGCAGGCACCTTACCGCCCTGCAAAACCACGTCGAATACCTGAGGCGCCGCTTCGACGGCGGTGACGGCAAGGGGAGACTGGATGGTCCGGTCCTCGATGAATTGCGCAACGGAGCAGGAAAAGAAGTCAAGAGCATCCTGAAGGATATCGTGCAGGGTCTGGAAGAGAGGGTCTTTGAAAAGCTTCAATCCTATGGAATCAGGGCCCAGAATCTGGATGCCCTTTTGGAAACGGTCTTCGAACCAAAGGATACGGCATGGCTCACCTGGTATGAACGGCGGAAGACAGGGGTTACTATCCACGCTTCACCGCTGGATATCTCGGAACGGCTCAGAAGCCTGCTCTATGGGCAAGTCGAGACGGTCGCCTTTACTTCAGCCACCCTCTCAACCAACGGCACGTTTGACTACATTAAGAGCCGCCTGGGTCTGACAGAGACGATCGAGGGGATCTATCCCTCCCATTTTGATTTCGCTAACCGGGCACTCCTCTACATCCCGAGAGACTTGCCCATCCCCTCCTCTCCCCGTTTTCCTGACGCGATCGCGGAAAGAATAGTGGACATCCTGGATAGGAGCAAGGGCAGGGCACTTGTGCTCTTTACGAGCTACCATAATCTGAATATGGTTTATCTCGTTGTCAGAGACAAAATTCCCTATGCTTTGCAGCGCCAGGGGGACGCACCGCGGTCCGCTCTTCTCGACGCCTTCAAAAAAGATGTCCATTCCGTGCTCCTGGCGACGGGCTCGTTCTGGCAGGGCGTGGATGTCCCGGGAGAGGCCCTGAGCTGCGTCATTATCGATAAGCTCCCATTCGACTCTCCGGGCGATCCCCTGGTCTCCGCCAGGATAGAATCCATCAAGTCCCGGGGCGGGAATTCATTCTTTGAATACCAGGTGCCTTCAGCAATTATTTCACTCAAACAGGGTTTGGGCCGATTAATAAGGAAGGCGACGGACAGGGGCGTGCTTGCAGTGCTTGACAACCGGATCAACACGAAATACTACGGAAGGCTGTTTATCGAGAGCCTTCCAAAGATACCCCTCACCCATGACCTGGCTGATGTCGCCTGTTTCTTTGAAAGAGAGCAAGGAAAAGGGCAGGCTGATTCCTGCAAAAAACTGATCGGAGATTGACATGGCATATAAGGACTTGAACGAATTCATCGGCGTGCTTGAGGAGAGGGGGGAACTGGTTCGCATTACAGAGCCTGTAGATACCTACCTGGAAATAACGGAAATAACGGACCGCGTCTCCAAGAAAAACGGCCCGGCGATTCTCTTTGAGAAGGCCAAGTCCCCTTCGGGAAACCCGGTCTTCATCAATGCATTCGGTTCGCTGGACCGCGTGAAGCTTGCCCTTGAAGTTCAATCGCTCGATGCCCTGGCGGCGGACATCCTGTCATTCCTGGACATGGAAAAGGCGGAAGGAATTCTGGACAAGCTGAAACTCATCCCAAAATTGAACAAGATGAGCGCCGTCTTTCCCAAGACGGTCAAAAATGCGCCCTGCCAGGAAGTGGTCCTGGAAGGTGAGCAGGTGGACCTGAAGAGCCTCCCGGTACTCCATTGCTGGCCGAGGGACGGGGGCCGGTTCATCACCCTTCCCCTTGTGGTCACCAGGGACCCTGAAAGCGGAAAGCGGAACATGGGGATGTACCGCCTCCAGGTGTTCGACAAGAATACCACCGGAATGCACTGGCACACCCACAAGGGCGGGGCCCAGCATTATCGAGTGGCAGAAGAGATGGGTGTCGATTTCCCGGTTTCCGTGGCCATCGGCCCGGACCCTGCCCTCACCTACGCGGCCACGGCACCTCTGCCGGATGATCTGGATGAATACCTGCTTGCGGGGTATCTCAGAAAAAAACCCGTCGAGCTTGTTCGGTGCAAGACCAACGATCTTATGGTGCCGGCCAACGCCCAGTATGTCCTGGAGGGGTACGTAAATCCTGCCGAACGGCGCAGGGAAGGGCCGTTCGGAGATCATACCGGGTTTTACTCCCTGGAGGACGACTATCCCGTCTTCCATGTCACCTGCATGACCTCCCGCAGAGATCCCATATACCAAACCACCATTGTCGGACCTCCTCCCATGGAAGACGCCTGGCTGGGAAAAGCAACGGAAAGGCTTTTCCTGCCCTTCATCAGGAAGCAGCTCCCGGAAGTAATTGATATGAACCTTCCTGTCGAAGGCGTATTTCACAATATGGCTTTTGTTTCCATTGACAAGCGCTATCCCGGTCACGCCGGGAAGGTCATACACGCCCTGTGGGGAATGGGGCAAATGATGTTTGCGAAGATGATCTTCATCTTTGACCGGGAGGTGAACGTGCAGAGTCTCTCGGAGGTCTTGTGGTACCTGGGCAACAATGTAGCTCCCCGGAGAGACATCAGTTTTGCCGACGGCCCCATGGATGTCCTTGACCACGCGGCCGAGATGCCCCTTTACGGCAGCAAGATGGGGGTGGATTGCACGAGGAAATGGCCGGGGGAAGGATTTACAAGGGAGTGGCCCGACGTCATTTGCATGGACCCGCATGTTAAGAGGAAGATCGACCTGCTTTGGCCCAAACTGGGCCTGGACAAATGAAAGGAGTTCATAATGATCAGGATCACCTGTTTGGGAGCCGCCGGGTCCGTAACCGGCTCCTGTTATTTCGTGGAGAGTCCGGGAGGCAAAAAGGTTCTCGTGGACTGCGGGCTTTTCCAGGGCGGGAGACACATGGAGGCACGGAATTGGGAAGACTGGGGTTTTGATCCTACCCAGATAGATGTCCTGTTCCTGACCCACGCCCATATCGATCATTCGGGGAGGATCCCCAAGCTGGCAAAAGACGGATTCAAAGGCCGCATTATCACCTCCCCGCCCACCGCCGAACTCTGTAATCCCCTGCTGCTGGACTCGGCCCATATCCAGGAAATGGACGCCGAATGGCAGTCAAGGAAAAACAGACGCCAGTCGAAAAACGAGATCATGCCCCTTTATACCGTCGAAGAAGCCGAAGCGTGTCTGTCCCTCTTTTCGCCGGCGGAAAGAGACCGGATCATCGAGGTGGAACCCGGAGTCAAAGCAAGACTCAGAAACGCCGGGCATATCCTGGGCTCTTCCATCCTGGAACTCTGGATTGAAGAGGACCGCGAATCCCTCAAAATCGTTTTCTCGGGAGATCTCGGGAGAAAAGATCAGCTCATCGTTCAGGACCCTCACGAGATCTTCAATGCCGACTATCTGTTCCTGGAATCCACCTACGGAAACCGGCAGCACCGCACTTTTGAGGACAGCAAGCTGGAACTGCTGGAAGCAATACAGTACAGCACCTCTCACAACGAAAAGATCATGATTCCCGCTTTTGCGGTGGAGAGAACCCAGGAAATCCTCTACGTTCTGGGAGAATTTCAAAGGCAGGGGACGCTGCCTGACATTCCGATCTATCTTGACAGTCCTCTCGCCATAAAGGCCACGGAAATCTTCCGCAGGAACAAAAAATACTACGATAAAGAGGCACGGGCTATCGTCGATGAAGGCTTTGATCCGTTTGATATGCCCAACCTCAGATTCACGCCTACCACGAAGGAATCCATAGCGATCAACGAAAAAGCGGGATCGGCAATCGTGATTGCCGGGAACGGCATGTGCACGGCCGGCCGCATCAAGCATCACCTGAAACATAATCTGTGGCGTCCCGGGGCCAGCCTGGTTATTGTCGGATACCAGGCTAATGGAACCACGGGAAGGCGTATTGTTGAGGGGGCAAAGCACACGAAAATATTCGGGGAAAATGTCTCGGTCCGCGCGAAGGTCTTCACCATAGGAGGCTTTTCAGCACACGCTGATCAGAACGACCTCCTGGAATGGGTCGGGCATTTTGAGACCAGGCCCCGGGTATTCCTCATCCATGGAGAGCCTGCGGCGTGCCAGGCCCTGGGAGACAAGATCAAGGAAATCTATCACCTCGACACCCATGTCCCGCTCTGGAAGGAACGACTCATGCTCAAGCCCAAGGAAGTCTCCTTGGAGGCCCCGGAGACCCGGGAACCGGAACCCGACATGGAAACACTGCTTCTCAATGAAGTCATCGATCTCGAAAAGCAGTTAAAGGCCTTGAAAAAGCGGGTCAAGACTGCCGCAGCGCAGAATAAGCTGACCGGGGACGAGCTGGATCAGCTCAAATACCTCGAGGAAGAAATGCGGACTGTCCTGGAGTGATTCTCCACCGTATGAGGCGTCACCGGTTGAATCGATTCAGGATCCTCACGAGAAGCCCCTTCTTGAATCCGATGGCCCCCCTGGGGCAGATCTCCTGGCAGCAGTAGCACCGGATACAGGCATCGTAATCAAATTTGAGACGCCTCTCGTCCAGTGAGATAGCATCGGCCGGACATGCCTCCAGGCATTCTCCGCACCCCGCGCAGACCCCGGCGTCCTGCACCGGTTTGGAAACAAGGTATCGAGCGGCAAAGCCGTCAAAAATACCGGGCAGGATACTGAGGGAGTCCAGCTTGGGGACCTGGAATCCCGGCATTCGGAAGGGTTCCGGAAAATCCCCCGTTATCCGAATCCGGTCGCGGTTGATTTCCCCTATTCCTCCCGCCTTGGCCGCGCGATAGAGAGGAAAAGTCTCCAGGGGAATGCCCAGAATGCGGCAGATAGTGGTGTCCAGGGCGACGGCATCCCGGGCTGCCGCCATCAGATTCAGCCGGCAGGGGTTGCCGCTCCCCGGACCTTCTCCTTCCATGCCCCATATTCCGTCCAGTATGGTGACCGCCGGCCGGACAGCCTGGTAGATATGAACCAGCAGGGAAGCAAAGGTGTCCCTGTTGAGCCCGGTCATATAGTGCCATTCGGTTTTTCGCTGGGCAACAATCGTCCCGAAAAGATTCTTGACGCCGAGGGTCATGAGCATCTGCGTATGCGTCTTCAACTTCGGCAGGTTGACGACCACATCGGCGTCCAGGGCCTGGGATGCAATCTCCAGATTCCGGAAAACGGAGCCGCTCTCAAGGGAAACGCGCCTGGGGCTGTTCAGTTCCACCAGATCAATTCCGAGTTCCCGGGCAAGCTCCTTCATGCCGGTCTTTGTCACAACACGCTCGAAGGGTTCGATAGCCGGGCTGTCCCCTATCATCACGCGGCCTCCTGCCTCTCTGACCAAACCCGCCACGGCCCGGACCACTGCCGGATCCGTGGTCACCCGTTTTTCAGGAGCCCTGGCCGAGAGCAGATTGGGCTTGAGGAGAACCAAATCTCCCGGCTTTACAAAACGGGTCATGCCACCCAGGGGTTCCAGCACCTTGTGCAGGGCCTCCTCCACCTGATGCGGTTCATAGCTTTCGCAACGGACAAGGGAAACTGTAGTCAAATCAGGACAACCTCCACGAGCAAATTCATGGGAGCACAGCCGTGATTCAAGAATAAGGGCCGGTGAGGTCTTAAGTCAACGCAATTCAGCGTCAGCTCATGCCTCCCGTTCTCCGAACATC
>CAZEGG010000252.1:0-5575 GCA_964511755.1 uncultured Desulfobacteraceae bacterium
CCGGGGGCATGGAGCTCAATTTCGGAAACCGTTTGAATGCCTTGGAACTGCTCCATCAGATGGCTTCGGGAAAAGGATTCGGCGCCGTAGTGGGCCAGGGAATTCGCAGGATGAAGGAAATCTTTGAAAAGGAATACGGCGCAGATGCCGCTCTGATGAAGGATATCGGCATGGAATCGAAGGGGCTGGAATTTTCCGAGTATATGACCAAGGAATCGCTTGCCCAGCAGGGAGGGTACGGCATTGCCCTGAAAGGCCCTCAGCATGACGAGGCCTGGCTCATTTTCCTGGATATGGTACACAACTACATGCCCACGTTTGAGCAGAAGGCAGAGGCTCTCCACTGGTTCCCCATGTTTCGAACCTGGTTCGGGCTGTGCGGTCTGTGCAAGCTGCCGTGGAACGATATTGTGCCCGAGGACAATAAGGATACGGCGGAGCCCGCAAAGGTCATGAAGCACGTGCAGTGGTACGCGGATTATTTCGGCGCTGTTACCGGCAAAGAGGTGAAGCCCGATGATCTCATCAGAATGAGTGAGGCCGTGTACAATTTTCAGCGGATCTTTAATCTCCGTATGGGGTACGGCCGCCGGGAACACGACTCTCTTCCATATCGGGCCATGGGGCCGGTAACCGGTGAAGAATACGAATCCCGTGAAGAAAGATATGACAAACAGCTGGCTGAAAAGTACGGCGTTGATATCACCGGAAAGGCTACCGAGGAGAAAGTGGCTGTCCTTAGGAAGTTCAGGGAACGCCAATATGAGGAGTTGAAGGACGCGGTGTATGAAAGGCGTGGTTGGAACAAAGACGGTATTCCCACTGTAGAGACGGTGAAACGGTTGGGGATCGACTTTCCGGAAGTGCTGGAAGTGCTGAGAGATAATGCCGTCGGCTCATGATAACGATTGGGGACAAAAAGGTTTCCTGGGATGAAGGCATGACCGTGTCCGACTTGCTTGCGGTCATTGATGACGGTCGATTCTATGCGGTGGTGCGCCTGAACGGGAGACTCGTTTCAAGACCAAACTTCGATACCACTCCGGTCCCGGATAATGCGGAAGTAGTCCTTATCCCGATGGTTGCCGGCGGCTGAGACCCTGATCACAGGCAAGGCATCATCTGCTGCTTTGCCTTCCATCGCTCCTCGGCGCCTTCCATCTCATGCCTTGACGGGGATCCGGGTGAGGCAGGCGCTCAGGGAGTCCCGCCATTGGCGGGACTCCTTGAGCGCAGCGCCCTACCAAATCCCGGATCGGCAGACTTTATCCGGGTCCTCCCCCAGCAGTGCAGGCTTTAACCAGAAGTGGGAAATGAGCTAACGGCAGACGGCTTATAAATTTGAGCTTTGCTCCTTCAATGATTCCAGGTAGGCATCCCATTCAATGGGCAGCAGATACTTCTTCTTGTTGTTGCACTCCTTGCAGGCGGGAACAATGTTCCCTTTCCTGCTCTTTCCTCCGCGGCTTAGGGGAACCACGTGATCCATGGTCAACCGGTCCCGCCCGACTTCTCGTTTGCAGTAATAACAGACTCCTTTATTGATTCTCTTCAGCCACCATTCGCTCCGTCTCAGCTTTCTGGCCTTTTCCTTCTCCCTCCTTATCTCATCTTCGCCGGGTTCTTGTTCGAAAAGAATCATTCTTGTTCATCCGCTTCTCCTGATCCACCAGGAAGATGCCATCTGCTGCGCTGCCTTCGGTCGCTCCTCCCGCACACAACACGGGATCTACGATGCGGCGCCCCCGCCGGGAACGGGATCTTCGACTTGCATCTGACACCTTGCTGGTGATCAGGAATTTCGCCAAATCCACCAGTGAAGCTCATTAAGCAAAGGTCAGGTGGTGTGGATTTGGGGGTTCCTGGATACTGGCGTTCAATACGGGATAGGCCTCTGCACAGCTTTCAGGATGGTTGAGCACTTGTGATCAATTCCCGTGCCTCCACCCCGATCACATACATCCCCCCGTGTGGCCCCTCCTCCACCTTGGTTATGTGTCGCACCGAGGTATCGATGGTAATCAATGCCCAGCTGGCATAAAATGTCATGTTATTAATCTTATCCCCTTTTTTAAGCAACTTCAAGAGATCGAAATCTTTTTCAGAGACAAGCAGTCCTATGCCATGCCCCGAATAGTTGATGACGTTCAAATGACAGTCCTTCCCTTTTCCGGCGGGTGTCTCAAGGGAAAATTCCACGTAAATGAAGTCTGGAATCCTTGTTGAGATCCGGTGTTCCCGTCTTTTTTCGTCGGATTCCAGGGTACTCCCGCTATCGGAATCCGTCGGGTCTCCCTCCCTTGCTTCCGTTTCTGAAAACCGCGCTGAAATGCGCTCATCCAGTGCCTCAAGCCTGGTCTCTATTTCCTTATCTTCAGGATCTATCTTCCTCGCCGTATCATACAGGCGCCGGGCAAGGTTCTTGTCTCCTCTCTTCTCGATTTCAAAGCCTATTCGGAACTGGATTCGCGCCTTTTCTTTTCTTCCTCGTTTTGGTCCTTCGAGCAACTTGCCCACTGCAGTCATGGCCTTGTCCAGAGAATCGAATCGGGCGAGGCAGCTCGCAATTTCCGGAACGATCTTGGCCGTGGGATAGTCGAGTTGCAGCAATCTTCCATACTCCGTGACAGCTTCTTCGTAATGGCCCAGTTCTTTCAATGCAAAGGCCCCGTCCAGCAGTGCCTGCACATTTCCCGAGCCTGAGAGGGTCTTTTGAATTCTCGATATCTCTTCACCTGAGACCTCTTTGTGCGCCGACTCTTTTTCCTTTGTGATCTCTCCCTGGACCTTTGCTATTGCCGCCTGGACCTTTTCCTTTTCTCCATCAGCCAGACCGGAAGAATCACCAATGATTTTTTCGTAGACCCCGAGCGCTTCCGAAAAGAGCCCCATTGAGCAATATACTTCCGCTTCCTTTATCTTCGAGTGGATATCCATTTCTCCTCTGCCTTCCCGAACCAATTAATGCCCAAATCCTATTGGTGGATGGACACCAGTTAGTTTCTCCTGAACAATCCCTTGAGCTTATCCCGCTTGACGAGCTTTTTCACGGCAGGCACGAGCATGTCACAATTCAGCCGGACCATGGCCATCGGGGCCGATTCTCCTGTTATGACAAAAAGATAGCCGATTTCGGTTCTCCTGATGTAGATCCGACCTTTCTCGTAAAACACTTCTATTTCGGTCGCCCCCCGTAAGGAATGTATGAAGAGGGCCCAGGAATCATCGCTTTCCGGATCTCTGGACAGCGGTCCGGCGAATTGTTTGAAGATGAGTTGACCCTCGAACGAAACGAGCATCAGCCCTCTCACATCATGCAGGTTCAGGAGTTCATTAGCGTGTTTGCTCATAAATATATTCGAATCACCATGTCAATCGCAGTCTCCGGGCGTCTCTGCCAGAAGAGCTTGAATAATACGATCTCTCGGGCATTTGCTGTCCACCGGTATCAATACGGTCTTTTCCCCGGGGATAAGAATGACGTCTTTTGAAGCCCCGACATCCATGTATGCAAGCTTTAACGGGCCGAAGGAAAAAGACTTTCCCATCCTGCCCATCTGTCCAAGGAGCCCGTCCCACACATTGTCATAGTACATTTCATCGATGCCGTATCGTGGGTTGAGCTTCCCCATGATCGTCTTGTTGAGCGTCTCTATCTCCGAGTTTCCGGAATCTTCCTTCCTGTCATTCCCGGATGAGAGGTCCGCCGTCTCTATGGTCTCCACGGGGAGGCACTGAGCCTTTCCCTTTTCGTCCTTCAGCCGCATGGCCTCCAGCAGGATTGCCTGCAGCTCTCCCCTTATCCTTTTCTCGCGGCATCGGCAGGTATTTTCAATGGAGAGAGTCACTTCTTCCCAGCTGAAGATATGATGGGCGGCTTCCTCGCCTTTCACACCGTTTGTTCTTGCATCCAGAAGCTCTCCATCCCGAAAAAAGAGGACCCCTCTTCCTTTTGAGGCCCTGTCCGTCAGGCGGATAGTGCACGTCTTCTGTTCCATTTCAACAAGCTGCAGGAACATCCCGGAAGAGACCTTATGAAGAGTCCCGCCGTCGGCTTCACGCCGCAATGAAGTAATAATAAGCTCAGCTAGTTCTTTGGTCTTGAAGGGTTTGGAAATGTATCCCACCGCACCGCCCTGGTGCGCAAGTCTCTTCATCTCCATGGTGCTGTAGCCGGTCATAACAATGACGGGTATGTCGGGATAGGATTCCATGACGTGGGCAAGTATTCCAAATCCATCTATATGAGGCATTTTCAAATCCGTTACCACCAGCGAAATATCATCTTTCTGAAGCTGCCTGATCGCCTCGTCACCATTTCCGGCAGTCATCACCGAGAAGACTTCCTTGTATCCGGCAAGCTCCTCTCTCAGAGAATGAAGAACTTCCGGCTGATCGTCTACAAGGAGAACGTTTCTTCTCATGTTTCTCTTACCCGGTTCCTTTCCAGGTCAAACATCGTTCAATCCGACACCAGGATTCTGCTCTTATCTCTTGGGCCGCAGTCTTTCCATGGACAGGCGTATGCTTTCCTGCATCCGACCGATTGCCTCACCCAAATCTCCGATTTCGTCCTTGGATCGTATCTCCAGGTCTTCATCAAGGGCGCCAAGGCTTATCTGTTCCGCCATGACGGTCAACGATTTGATCCTTTTCGTCAGGGCCTGCCCATACCAGAGCACAATAAAGGCGATGAGCACCAGTGTCGCACCCAATATGACAAATACTGCTTTTTTCGTATTTGCACTGATGACTCCGGCCTTTTTCTGGAGTCCTTTGACCTCCTTTGTAAATTCATCAAGATAGGTTGTTGCGGCAATGACATAGGAAGTATTTTCCACAGGGGTGCAGACCATGAACTTGTCCCGTATTTTCCCATCCTTATCCTGCCATCGGTAGTATCCTTCGGATTCTTTCCCTCCCTTAACCCCTGAAAATACCTTCCAGAAGCCCGGAAAGGCTTTCCCCAGCGGCTTCTTGAGTTTGCTCATATCAATACCGATAATCTTCGGATTTACGTGTGCCCAGGTTCGCCAGACCCCGCCGCTATCCGGCATGCTGTAGAGCGCGGTGTAGCCGGTGACCCCAACCTTTTGCACAGCTATCTTCCTGAAATCTTCATCCTGGTAAAAATTCTCCTTTCTGAGCTTTTTGTGGCTGTCCAGATAGAGAAGCACCTGAGATGCAACTGACTCGGCTTTTGCTTTGATGATGTTTTCCGCAAGATGGGTGACTACCTGGCTGCTTTCACTGGTGATAAGCGCCGTCAATTGATCCAGCTGTCTGATGTAAAGCATTCCTGCGGCGACAACGAGGATGATCGGAATGAGAAAAAAGAGGATGAGCATCTTGGCTCTCAGGCCAAAGCGGCGGGAGCGCTGTTTATTGAGACTTGCGAGTTCGGTCTTTACGGTCTCAGTCCCGATTGACTGCCCGGCCGATGGTTCATCTTTTCCGGACCCCGGCCATTCTGCGTCAATGCCTGCGCCATCGGTTTCATCCGATTTCGAGATATCGAATACGTGTCCGCACGCCTTGCATCGGACCTTCGCGTGACTGCCCGTGATCTTCGTCG
>CAZEGG010000253.1:0-5562 GCA_964511755.1 uncultured Desulfobacteraceae bacterium
GTGTTGTGTGCGGGAGGAGCGAGCGAAGGCAATCCCGCCAACGGCGGGAATGATGTTTTGCTGGGGATCATGGACCCTTTTCCTGTTGACAGGTCCGAATCAGAGGCATATAAATGACCACGTGGTCATAAAAACAAACAGCGTGTTTATATGCTATAACAAAGTGTTAGTAATGACCATTAAGTCATTTTATTGTTAAGGATATCCCTATGAGATTTACCGATCCTGCGCTTTCCGGCATCCATGAGAAGGTCCTGTGCGGCCAGCGTCTCGGATTCGATGACGGCATGGCCCTGTACCGGAGCGATGATCTCCTCGGAGTGGGAAGACTTGCCGGCCTGGTTCGCGAAGAGAAATTCGGCCGTGATAGCTATTTTGTGCGCAATCAACACCTCAATTACACAAACATGTGCGTCAACAGGTGTGTATTCTGCGCCTTTTCCCGGAACCCGGACGAGGAGGGCGCGTATGTATTCGATCTTCCGGCGGTCGAAGAACAGATGCGGGCCCGGCTCGGTGAGCCCATCAGTGAAATTCACATTGTTGGAGGAGTGAACCCATCGCTCCCCTTTTCCTACTATCTCGACCTTATTCGGATGGTAAAACGCATTCGGCCCGAGGCGACCGTCAAGGCCTTTACCGCAGTTGAAATTGAGTTCTTCTCGAGGCTTACGAGCCGTTCCATCGAAGAGGTAGTCAGGGAATTGAAGCGGGCGGGTCTGGAAATGATGCCCGGAGGAGGTGCCGAGATCCTGAGTGAGCGCGTCCACCGGAAGCTCTACCCGAAGAAAATCGGGCCGGCGCAATGGCTGAATGTGATCCGTACGGTTCACGGTCTCGGGATCCCCACAAATGCAACCATGTTGTACGGCCATATAGAAACCCTCGAAGAGCGGGTTGAGCATCTCCTGAGCCTGCGAAGCCTGCAGGAGGAGACCAAGGGCTTTACCGCATTCATCCCGCTCGCCTTTCACCCGGAAAACACCAGGCTTTCGCACCTCAAACCCGCCGGCGGCATCGAGGATCTGAAAACACTGGCTGTTTCGAGGCTCCTGCTGGACAACATCCCGCATATCAAAGCCTATTGGGTGATGATCACTCCCGGACTGGCCCAGGTTGCGCTGTCCTTCGGCGCGGATGACCTTGACGGGACCATCGTGGAGGAAAAGATCTCCCATATGGCGGGGGCCCGAACTCCGAAAGGAATGAGCGTGGGCGAAATCCGCCATCTCATAAGCTCTGCAGGATTTCGCCCCGTTGAAAGAGATTCGTTTTATAATGTTGTTGGCAAGGACTGTACGCATGGAGCATAAGACCCGGATGGATTTTCAGGAAGCCTTCGCTCTTTACCAGGATGAGGAACTCCTTTCCCTGGGCGCCATGGCGGACCGGGTGAGACGGGAACTGCATCCCGACGACACCGTCACCTACGTGGTGGACCGGAACATAAATTACACCAATATCTGTGGTTCAGGATGCCTGTTTTGTGCGTTTTTCAGACCGCCGGGACATGAAGAAGCCTACCTCATCAGCCAAGAAGAGTTGAGCCAAAAGATCCGGGAGACCCTAAGCCTCGGCGGGACCCAGATCCTCCTGCAGGGAGGCATCCATCCTGACCTGGGGCTGGAGTACTATACGGGACTGCTCCGGTTCATAAAAACCAATTTTTCCATTCATGTCCACGGGTTTTCTCCGCCTGAGATCCATTATCTTGCCAGGAAAGAAGGACGTTCCCTGCAAGACATACTCGAGAGCCTCATGGAAGCCGGTCTTGGATCCATTCCCGGCGGAGGAGCCGAGATCCTCGTGGACCGGGTAAGAAATGAAGTGTCCCCCAACAAGTGCACGACCGAAGAATGGCTCTCGGTCATGGAAACGGCTCACGGTCTCGGTCTCCGGAGCACCGCTACCATGATGTTCGGCCACAGAGAAACCATTGAAGAACGCCTGGAACACCTTTTCAGGATCCGCGATCTCCAGGAGCGGACAGGAGGATTTACCGCGTTTATTCCATGGACTTTTCAGCCGGAAAACACGCGTATCAACGTTCCCAAGACCACGTCAGCCGAGTATCTGCGCCTTCTTGCCCTTTCACGGCTGGTCCTGGACAATATCCCCAACCTCCAGGCGTCGTGGGTCACGCAGGGACCAAAGAT
The DNA here is from genome assembly GCA_964511755.1 of uncultured Desulfobacteraceae bacterium. GTDB lineage: Bacteria > Desulfobacterota > DSM-4660 > Desulfatiglandales > Desulfatiglandaceae > B46-G9. The sequence continues at coordinate 2,157 of CAZEGG010000253.1, forward strand.
CGCCCAGGTGGCTTTGAAATTCGGGGCAAACGATCTGGGAAGCACCATGATCGAGGAAAATGTCGTGGCGGCGGCGGGAGTTACCTTCAAGCTGAGTCGTGAAGACATGATCAGGATTATCGAGACCGCCGGCTTCCAGGCCCAGCAGCGGGATACCTTCTACAATCCTGTTTGAATACGAGAAACATGTCCATTGTCACTCATCGCGCAAAGTGGATCATAATCAGTCCCGAACGGATTGTCGAGGATGGTTACGTAACGGTCGGCGGAGGAAAAATCCTCGAATCCGGTCGCGGGAAGGGTCCGAAGGACACGCGGACGAAGGATCACGGGTTTGGAGTCATGATGCCTGCCCCGGTGAATGCCCATACGCACCTGGATTTAACGGCGCTCGCCGGCATCCTTCCCACCGGGCAGGGTTTCGTCCCGTGGGTGAAGGCGGTGATCACGGGAAAAGCGGCCCTCACGGATGAGGACATCGCGAAAGGCATCCTGGAGGGGCGCAGGCTGCTCCTGGAATCAGGGTGCGTCCTTGCGGGCGACCACCGGTCGTTTCGCCTGCGGGATACCAGTCGTGAAAAACCGGTCGTGCACGTATTTCACGAGTATCTGGGAGCTGATTTCCCGCGTGCCGGCATCGGCGGCAATTCCTCCTCCTCTTCTTCTCTGGCAGCCCATGCCCCCCACACCACGGCCCCGGCCCTGATCCGGAACTTGAAGGACCACTGCAGGCAAAGAAACCAGATCTTTTCCATGCATGTGGCCGAATCCCGTGAAGAACGGCAGTTCATTACCGGCGTCAACGGAAATTGGGCCGAGTTTCTGGCGAGTCGAGGCATTTCCTTCGCGGATTGGGGACTCCCTGCCCCGAGTGTCGTTCGCCACCTGGAGAGGCTGGGCGTCCTTGACGAGCGCACTCTGGCGGTCCACCTGGTGGAGGCTGACAGAAATGATATGGAAATACTGAAACAAAACGGCGTTCGTGTGTGCCTCTGCCCCAGAAGCAACCGCAACCTCCTGGCCAGACTTCCTGATGTGAAGGCCATGCTGGATACGGGCATGCAGCCCGCCCTCGGGACTGACAGCCTCGCGAGCGTCTCCTCGCTTGACCTCTTTGCGGAAATGCGTTTCCTGGCACGAGAGGTCCCGGACATTCCGCCACGTGAAATCGTCGCCATGGGGACGCTCAACGGGGCCCGGGCACTGCACAGGGAAGAGAAATGGGGAACTCTTGAGCCGGGAAAGCAGGCAGATATACTTTTTGCCTCTCTTCAGGCAACCCGTTCTGAGACCCTGCTTGAGAGCCTGCTTCACGAGACTTTGCCTGAATCACCGGAGCGGGTTATATGAAAGTCCGACTGGGTCAGATCTCCTACACGAACGTCCTGCCTGTCTACTGGGGCTTCAGGCAAAAACAGCTCCCATCGTTTGTAAAAATCACCGAGGCGCCGCCCAGCACCTTGAATCATTTGCTCGCGAATGACATGATTGATATAAGCCCTATATCATCAATAAGTTATGCAAAACACTTCGAGAAATTGATCATAATCCCGGGATTCTCGATCGCATCAGAGGGTCCGGTCATGAGCGTGCTCCTTTTGAGTAAGGCACCCATGAAAGATCTCAGCGGAAGACGGATTGTCATGTCCGAGGAATCGGAAACCTCGATTGAACTCCTCCAGCTCTGTCTTCGCCACGAGGGCGTTTCTCCTCAGATCGAGCCGGGCCGGGTAGACCCGAACGTGATCGATGATCCGGAAATTTCCGGAGTCCTCGTCATCGGCGATCTGGCGCTTCGACTGGCGAATGAAGACCGTCTGCCTCAGAAGACGGATCTGGGACTTTTCTGGAAGCAATGGACCGGAAAGCCCTTTGTTTTCGCTGTTTGGGCCGTCCGAAGGCAATTCGCCGAACGGGAACCCGGGCTTGTCGCCGAAACAATCGCGGCGCTGAGCGGTTCACGCAACGAAGGTCTCGCTTCTCTCCCGGCCATCAGCACGGCGACCTCACGGCAGCTTGGAATCAGCGAGCAGGTCATGGAGGCTTATTTCCGCGGGCTTTCCTACAGGCTTGACAAGGAGCATGAGAAAGGGCTTCGGCTCTTTTTCGAGCGGGCGCGGGAAATAGGACACCTCGAACATCGGGTTCCTCTGGAGTATTTTGCGGGGAAGCACCATGAAACCATCTGAGCACACTTTTCATCTGGTGAGCCGCGCGCATAAGGCTGAGAACACGGTCATCGATCTCGGGGCCGCACGGCCTGGAACCTCCGACCTGCTCGTCATTGCCGGGCCCTGCGCCGTTGAATCCGAAGATCAGATTCACAGTGTTGCGCGTACGGTAAGCAGCATGGGAGCCCATGTTCTGCGGGGCGGCCTTTTCAAACCCAGGACATCTCCATACAGCTTCCAGGGCATGGGCATGGAAGGACTTGGCATGTTCGTGGACGCGGCACGCGCCAATAATCTTCTCACCGTGACCGAAATCCTCGATCTCGAACTCATCGACGCGCTTTACGACCGGATCGACATCTTCCAGGTAGGATCGCGGAATATGCAAAACTATTCTCTTCTCAGACAGTTGGGGAGGCTGGACAAGCCGATACTCCTGAAAAGAGGGCTCTCCTCCACCATTGAAGAACTGCTTTCCGCGGCCGAATATATCCTCCTGGAAGGCAACACGAAAGTCATCCTGTGTGAGCGGGGCATCCGGACATTTCAGAATGACCTCCGTTTTACCCCTGATATCTCGGCGATTCCGGTGATTCACCGCCTCTCTCACCTGCCCATTATCCTGGACCCAAGCCACAGCGTCGGTGATCGAGATATGGTCCTGCCTATTGCCCGGGCCGCAGTGGCGGCCGGTGCTGACGGAATCATGGTGGAGATCCACCCCCATCCGGACGAAGCCCTGTCGGACGGTGAACAGAGTCTTGATAAGCCCTCATTCATCCGATTGATGAAGGAAGTGAGGGCAGTGGCTGATGCCGTTGGAAGGCGTATCCCGTGATGACCACGCTGACCGTCCATACCAGGGCCGTACCCTTTGTGTCCCGGGTTCTTGTGGGTTCAGGAGTCGTTCGAAAAGCGAGCAGCTACCTGGCGCCGATGATGAAAGAGCGGAACATCGCTCTGATCACCGATGCCAGGGTGTGGGCGCTCCACGGCGCCCTGCTTGATGATTTGTTGGACATTCCCGGTTCCCGCGTCCATCTTTTTCCGATCCCTGAAGGCGAGGGAAGCAAATCCCTCTCTCGGGTCGACGAACTGGCCGGGCGGCTCGCGGAAAGCCGGTTCGAGCGTGGAGACGCCATCGTCGCCCTGGGAGGCGGGGTTACCCTCGATCTCGCGGGATTTCTCGCCGCCATCTACATGCGGGGAATCCCCTATGCCTCCATTCCAACCAC
>CAZEGG010000254.1:0-1978 GCA_964511755.1 uncultured Desulfobacteraceae bacterium
GCAAAGCGGTGGTTTGTGGAATAGAAGGACTTACATTACAGTTGAAGCCTTACGAAGATTGCCGACAGCACGCAGACTCCGTCGGAGCATAGCGGGACATTTACTCTGCGGCATCAGGCGTTGAATCCTCTAAGTGTAATCTATTTGATGCTTTTCACCGCTTAACAGGGCCGCGGGAGGGAACGCAGGATGAAAAACGCACGATCAAATTTGCCTCTTCCCTATAAGGCGGCCAATACACTGGGCCGGTCATTGGTGGCTGCACGGCTGCCGGTTATGAGGCTCGACGAGCACGCCGTATGTGCTGCCGCCATGAAAAGAACGGGACTGAACGATTTCGGTCATCCTCATTATCGTCAGGGTTTGTTGCAGCTCCTGGAATCGGCAGAGGAGGATGCCCACCTGCACCCGCTTGGCCGTTTTATGACGAATGATATGGTCACCAATTACCTGGTTCAACGATTACGGTTGGTGGAAACGCGTAAGAGAGAGCCGGAGATTTTCCGGCAGCCTTTACTCCCGCCGCTTATCATCAGCGGACTTGCGCGCTCCGGAACAACATTTCTCCATAACATGTTAGCCCTCGACCCGGCTCACCGCGCCCTTCCCCAATGGCTGCTTGTGCGCCCTTTTCCTGAAAAGCAGGGGAACGGCAAGTACACGGATCCTCGCCTTACAAAAATGGAACGGACCATTCGCTTCCTGCGCCCCTTGGTTCCCGAGATGGACTCAATCCACTACATGCGGGCGGACACACCCGAGGAATGCATCGTGGCACTGGGTTTGACATTCAACAGCCTCATTTTTGTAACGCTGTTGCCGGTATATGGGTATGCTGAGTGGTATTTGCAGCAGGTGGATACTTTTCAGAAATACCGGGAATACCGATGGCTGCTCCAGGTATTCCAGTCTCATGAGCCTGAGCGGCGCCTTACCCTGAAATCCCCGGCCCACACCGGCAACCTTGAGGCGTTGTCAGGAGCTGTTCCGAACGCGATGCTGATTCAGACACACCGCGATCCGGTGGCCTGTGTCAGCAGCGCATGCAGCCTGCTGTACGCCTGTCACCTTGCTGCAGCGAACGAAATTGACCTGCGCCGGATGGCCGGCCTGACTCTACGTATGTATGAATTCTGGCTAAGACGAAATCTGGCCTTCCGTGCGGCACATCCTGGAGTGATCTACGATGTGTTCTATGACTCACTTGTGTCCGACCCTGTCGGGACAGTACAAGGCATTTATTCGCACTTTGGTCTGCCCTGGACCGATTCTTACGCTTCCGTTTTAAAGGAATTTGTAGAAGCGAATCCAAAAGACAAACATGGCAAGCACCGATATGCTGCTTCGGATTTCGGACTGACGGAAGCTGAGATCGCGGACGGGCTGGAGTTTTACAGCGAGCATTTCGGGCTGTAGTGTTCTTAGCGGAACGAATATTCGATACGTCTTTATCCGGGATATTTGTTGCAGCCGCGGTTTCGCCAGGAATATATGCCACCTTAAAGAACAGACCGTCTCTTCAGAAAAGCAATCAGTCTTTTCCAAAGACGGCCCGCGCTGCACACGTCCCACTAGATCGCAGTTGACGAAAGCCTCCGCGGACCCATCAGGTTGCTTATGGCTCCTCCTGAACCGCCTATGGTTCTTCTCTTTGATGTCCCAGGAGGTCTGTAAGGATGATGCCTGCATCCTCGACGAATTTCGGGCAGAGTTTTTTTACGAGCATTTCCTCTTTGATTCTCTGCTGTCCCTCCTCGGCAGTGAAGTCCACGCCCAAGAGTTCGCTGCAAACCGAGGTTCCGTTGCGTTCTTCAAAGCGCTGAACCAGTTCCTGGATCAATGCGCAGAGATTGTTCCTCGCTTCAGCCTCATCCTGCCCGCCGACCCGCGCATACCCGAGCAAAATGATTGCCCCTGAAACAGATCCACAAGTTCGTCCCAGGCGGCCCACACCACCACCCCAGGGGCGGCCCAGATT
>CAZEGG010000254.1:2078-5546 GCA_964511755.1 uncultured Desulfobacteraceae bacterium
CGGCCCAGATTCACTCTCTGGAAGAGGAACTGGGCACCCACCTGTTCGACCGGCTGGGGAAAAGGGTCCGGCTGACTGAAACAGGGTCGCAACTGCTGCAGTACGCTAATAAGATACTGGACATGGTAGACGAAGCCGAATCAGAGATCACCGGGTACAAGGAACCGGCGGGTTCGCTCACGGTGAGGATCCCGGAAACATTCGGAACTCACCGTTTGCCGCCGGTGATCCGGGAGTTTCATTCCCGGTTTCCCAAAGTGCAGTTGAACTTCATCACCTGCGCCCACGAGGGGCTTGCAAAAGACCTGCGCAAGGGAATAACCGACCTTGCTTTTCTCCTGGCGGAGTCCGTCAGCGGGTCGGACCTTTTCGTGGAGACCCTGGGTTTTGAGCCGGTGGTGCTTGCGGCCTCCCCGGTCCATCCGCTGGCCGCCAAACGGAGCGTGCATACCCGCGACCTGGCGGGAGAGGCCATCCTGCTCTCGAAAGTAGATTGCAGCTATAGAAGGGTCTTCGAGCAGATGCTTGAGCAGGAAGAGGTCGAGGGAACGAACAAACTGGAGTTTTACAGCGTGGAGGTCATCAAACGCACTCTCATGGCAGGTGTGGGAGTCGCGGTTCTCCCGGAAGTCACAGTAAGCGAAGAAGTCGCCCGCAACCGGATCGTCATCCTGCCATGGTCCGAGGGCAGCATTGAGGTGGCCTTATTGATGATCTGGTACCGGGACAGGTGGATTTCACCAACCCTCAGGGCTTTCATGGACACGACGAAGAGGGTGATGGCAGGGCCGCATGAACCGGAAAGGAATTGAATCCTGCACCTCCCCCTGACCCACCAGCCATCACCTAAGAAAGCATCGGATCTCGTCTCGGAAACGTGAGAGGGAAAACCGAGCCTTGCGCCGCTTTCCATTCTTCGCGGATCACCCATTGATATAACTGATTGAAAGAGCTATTGTATTTTGGATTTTAATCGAAGGAATCTCCGGACAAACCTCACAACAGGGGGCCCGATCGTGAAGGAAATCGAGAGACTACCAGAGGCCCAGCTTCTCTTAAATGAGAACTGGGCCTCTGGTAGTTTGGGATAACTGACAGGCTGTTATTTGTGGTCAAGAAAGGCGAATGCTGGCCCGTTGAAGCCGCTGAACAATTCTAAACCAAACTCAAGAATTCTCTGATTACGGTGAGAAAGCAGGCCGGGCGATCTTCGGCCGGTGACCGCTACGTTCGGTCAAAGACAAGAAAGGAACGAAATGAAGGCAGAATTCACAGCAATTATAGAATCTGCACCCGAAGGCGGCTATTGGGCGATCTGCCCCGAGGTTCCCGGCGCCAACGGGCAGGGTGAGACCATCGAGGAAACGAAGAATAGCCTGCGGCAGTCTTGTGAATTGATTTTGGAAGACCGCAAGGCCTGCTTATCCATGATCTGTGAACCACAACGGCGTTATGTATTTTCGCACATGGCCTCCCGTTTTTCTCCAATAGAAAAAAAGATCACTTTTCAATCTGTTGAAACATTCATAAAGACAGCCTCCAATCTACAGCAGGGCGGACACATAATCTCGTATGGCTTTTTCCCCCTTGCTCCATTTTCGCAACCAGTGCGTCCGCGCCCAGATCTCGAGACAGGCGGCCTGAAATGAGGGCATCTCCCGGATCTTTTGTAACAGGCCATCCCTTTCCAGATGCCACTTTTCATCCAGTTTTTTGAACGTCATGGCATCATCACAATAGATCCTCAACTGCTGCCCTGCCAGTTGTGCACCAAGTTTGGTGTCTTTGAAGGCCTCCACAAGAAAGGAAAGCTCTTCCTCAGTAAACCGTCCTTTTATTTCGTGCAGCGCCCGGCTGTACAGCATGGGAAATCCGTCCAACACGTACTCAGCCCCAGCGTTGATGGTGCTGAAGTGCTTTGACAGATAGTCCCGGGTCTGATCCTCAACTCGCGGGCTAATCTTTTTCTTGTCCATTTGCTTGTCTCTCTCACGTTTTTCGGAAATTCTACTCCATATTTCTGGCAATAGTCAAGAAAGTCTCCATATCTACTTGCCCCACGAGTCCTTTGACAGCCTATCCAACACAGTGTTTTATCTACGCAATGTTACTCTGAAAAGTCAGCTTCTCCGCTTTACGGTATCAAGCCAAATTTATTGCCAATTTTTTGCTTGACATAATCTTGAAAATAAGAAGAAAATAGCCATATTTTGTCGGGCGGATTTCCGTGGCAAACGCAACTGCCCGGGAGGTGTCAATGGATCACCGGATTATTTTTATGGATAACCTGCGTTACGCTTTGGTTCTCTGCGTTGTCCTCCAGCATGCAGGCAACGCCTACATCCCTCTCAACTGGTGGCCAGTTTCAGAATCGGAATCCAGTCTGGCTGCAGACTGGCTCACCGCGTTTCTGGATGCTTTCACTATGCCCTTTCTTTTCTACATTGCCGGATATTTTGCCTTGCCGACCGTTCGAGGAAAAGGGCCTGCATACTTTGTCAAAGGAAAGTTCAAACGACTGGGCATCCCCTGGCTGGTCTGCATCCTGACCGTGTGTCCGGCGCTGCCCCTTGTGTATCATTATACGCGGAACGGCTTGAAACTGACTGAAAATTACTGGGAAGTGTGGCTGCAGGTCATGAAAAATGGTTTGTCTTTCGATGTCCGTATCATCCCTTCCATGAATGAGCTCATGATGCGAAATCAATTCTATCAGAGATATATGTGGTTTCTGTCCCTGCTTATCCTCTTCTTTCTGATTTTCTGTCTCCTTTACTGGTGGAAAAGGGCGTGGTTTGACCAGGACGCACGGGCTATGGCGCCTGTGTCCCCTTCCATTGCAAAAAGTCTGAAGATCCTCGCGGCGGTCGGATTGCTAACCACGTTCTTATCCTTTATGGCGGTCGGCGTCATGTTTTTCCTGATCCCCGGCCTTTCCAATCCGGAACCTCTCTTCACCCTCGGCAATGTGATTCAGTTTCGGCCGTCCCGGCTGTTTTTCTTTATCATCTATTTTGGTCTAGGTGTCCTGAGCTTCCGGAACAGGTGGATCGAACGGGGCCTGTTTCCGGGACACGGCATGACGTGGATGATCGCCTTTGCAGTTTTTCTGATCCTCTTTTTTTATAGTCGGGACCTCATGTTGAACGGTCCGGAGCACCTCAAGCACATTTTGGGTGGGCCGCTCTACTTCCTGTTCCTCAACTTTCTCTGCATTGCCACTCTGGGCACGGCTCTTTCTCTTGCCAGAAAGCATTGGAACCGGCCCACATCCTTTGATGCGTCTTTTGCCTCCCATTCCTATGACATTTATCTCTCCCATTACCCATTCGTCATCGCCTTCCAGCTGATACTTTTCTCTTTCCCAACAATCCACGTCGGGACCAAATTTGGAGCAGTTGCTCTGTTTTCCGGCGTCTGTGCCTACTTCACCAGCAGGTTTTTCATCAAGCTCTTTCCCAAGGCCAC
>CAZEGG010000255.1:0-5543 GCA_964511755.1 uncultured Desulfobacteraceae bacterium
ATCTTAGATATTATTCTGCTATCCCAGGATTGGGTGAGTGTGCTTTACATAGCAGTGATAGCAGATTTTGGCTAAGATCCGGCATGTACAAAATGTTGAGGTGCCGCTCACGAATACTTCTGAAAAGTTGATAAGTGAAGGCTGCCCTCAATTCACGAATAGGATAATGGTTGAATGCCGATGTGCAGAGATTTCGATGTCACAGGTCAATTCTGGGGACTTATCAAAACGCAATCTCCAAAAATCTTCAGGAAAGTGTAAAATCACAAGCGTCAAACAGACTCTAACCTGAAATGTTGGATGGGCAGGAGTCCTTGCTTCGCAGAATTGATTATCATTCCATTAAACCTCGCCTCGTATTGTAGAGAGTATAAGGTCTATATTTTGACTTTTTGATAAATAAGCCACTGCTCCTGCATTGAGACTTGCCTCGGCCTGATCATCCTCATCATACATAGACAAACCAATGATGCGGATATGAGGAAATTCCGAATGAATGATCCGGATGGCTTCCAGTCCGTCCATGATGGGCATGCTGATGTCCATTAAAATGACATCCGGAACGATTTCCCGAGCCAGTTGAACAGCCTCTCTTCCGTTCGATGCCTGGTCCAGAACTTCGATATCAGGATGAGAGCTGAGCATCCTGCTTAGTCCATCCCGCATCACTGGATGGTCGTCAGCTATTAAGACGCTTATCTTTCCTGTTAATTGCTGTGCGCTTGTCAAAGCTGAAACGGGAGTCCCGTGGATTTCACAGCCCGGAAACTCCTTTTTAGCCGGTCTTTCCTTATCCAACGGAACAATAAGCGAAATGGTCGCTCCCGCGTTCGGTCTACTTTCAATTTCCAGGCTGCCGCCTAAATGAAGCAGTCGCTCACGGATGGTGATCAACCCAAACTTTCTGTCGGAATTTTCGTTCTTCCAGACGGTTTCAGGATTAAACCCTACTCCACGGTCCATAACGCTGATCCCCAAGTATCCATTTTCCTTCTTCATGGTTAAAGTCGCTGATTTCACGCCGGCGTGCTTGAGCACGTTCAGGAGAAGCTCTCTTACGGATTGAAACAGCAGAACAACAAATCTGTTGCTTTCCAGTTCGATTTGTTCTTCGGATTCCAGCTTTATGTCAAAACCTTGGTTTTCATGCATCCATCTTGCCAACCATCTGAATGAGGCGGTTAAATCACTCGACCTGAGGACAGGTGGTGCGAGTTCAGTACTCAAAGACCGCGTGTCAGTGATAGACTGGCTGATAAGGCCAAGGACACGCTCCGCGTCCGGCTTCAATGCATCGTCCATTTTGCTGACAACCACTTCTTGGCCTATCCTGGCCGCTACCAGCAACTGCTGGAGATGGTCGTGAAGGACTTGTGCAATGCGTCGGCGTTCCCGCTGCTCTGTCAGTGTAATTTCCATGCTCAACCGGCTGAGCTGTTCGGCCCTATTTTTCAGTTCGGCGGTCCGCCTTTGGACCTGCAGGTCCAGATTATCCCTGGATCTGCACAACTCTTCCTCCATCTTCTTGCGATCTGTGATATCAACGGCCACGATTCTGATCTGCTTCGGCCCGCTGCCGCTTTCTTCAACCACATTGCATTCGAGATTGACGTAAAAAGCACCGCCATCATTTTTTACCAGCCTTAACTGGAAAGTCTGAAAATCGTCGGTTTCTAAAAGCCGTTTGCGATGAAGGTACCAGATGTCCTGATCTTCACGCTGAACAAAAGAGCTGAACATCCGCCCTACAAGGTCCGCTCGGTGTCTCCCCAGCAAGGCGGCGGCGGTCAGATTCGCCGCCAGGAGCATCCCCTTTTCATCGACCGTAAGGTACGCTGCCGGCGCAAAATCGTACAGGTGCTCATAGCGATCCCTGGACTTTTCCAACTCGACCTGAATACGCCGCAATTCATCATTTTGCATGCTCAGCTCTATCTGGTGAACGCGAAGCTCGTGTATCAGCCCGTCTATGTCTTGAAGGGACATATCTGCGATGTCTTCCCCAGCACCGGATTCTGGGCCCAGCAGGCTTTCAGCCTTTTGCCTCAGTTCCGGGCTGCCGGCAGGGTCACTGTCGTTTTTCATTAACGCTTTTCTCCTTACGAGATTGGCCACTCTTCCAGCAACCAGGCGAGGTTACGCTCAGTTGTGGCAATCTCCACTGGCCGGTCCTTTTCATCGGTCAGCGCCGTCACCGTCATCCAGATTTCCAATATGTCTCCGCGTTTGGTCTTACGCCGGCTTTTAAATGCCCGTACGGCTTCACCCTTCCGGATTCTGTCGATAAGCATCCGGAATTCTTTTTGATCCTCTTTGGGGATAAGGTCTTGGGACTTCATTTTCAAGGCCTCGGATTCAGTCCAGCCGTACATTTTCTCGGCCCCTTTGTTCCAGCCTAGGATCTGCCCTTCAAAATTCTGAACCGTAACTGCGTCATTGGAATCTTCCAGGACAGTGGCGAACCGCCTGAGTTTTTCGTGAGATTGACTGACCTGTTTCTGGATATTCATCAAGGTGACCACCACACCGTCGATAATATTGTCGGTAGTGCGGTAAGGCATGACCTTGAGCTGATACCAGACGCCATTTTCGGACATGATTTCGGTTTCCAGGGTGTTGAGATCGCCCAGTACCTTCTTGGCCTGTTGAGCCAGATCGACCGCCGGGAGGGTGGTTTTGAGGTCATTCAAGGGTCGGTTGATATCGGTCGGAATCATTTTGATGATCCGAGCCGCAGCCGGCGTGTAACGTTTGATGCAAAGGGAATTGTCCAGAAAGATAGAGGCGATGTCGGTGGCGGCCAGCAGGTTATTCATGTCATCTCCCGCCTTGGACAGCTCATGTAACTTATTCTGAAGCTCCGCATTGACTGTATTGAGCTCTTCATTGGTTGATTGAAGCTCCTCCTTGGAAGTCTCCAGTTCTTCATTGGTGCTCTGCTGCTCCTCGTTCACCGACTGCAACTCTTCGTTGGCGGATTTGAGTTCCTCATTGGATGTTTCCAACTCTTCAATCGTGGCCTGAAGATATTCGCGGCTGGATTGCAGCTCTCGTTCCAGTTGATGGACTTTCGAATCCCTGCCTTTTTCCCGCCTGGTCTTACCGGTCGCTTTATCGTTAGTCTGGGAGACGGGAGTCTTGTCCTCAAAAATAAGCAGAAAAATTACTGGGGGGGGGGGCAAGGGGCTGATCGATAGATCGACGACGCAGACATTTCCATTGTATTTAAAGGAAATGCCCTTGTGTGTTGTTCGCTTTTTCTCGCGGACAGCCTGGTGCAACGCAGTTGCCAGGTGAAATTTGAGATCTTTTCGGGCCATATCCAGGATATTGAAACTGGGTTTGCCGGTCGGCGGCACAAGGTATTTTTCGGTCCTGCCCACAAAGTGGAGTATATCGTATTTGTCATTAATCAACACCCCGGCCGGGGCATACTGGTCGAGAATCGCCTTTTCAGCCATGGCCTCAAGATCGGTCGGCATCGTTGTGCCGGGCGCGGTGACATCGCGGGATGGGATCTCGGCCCTATCGCCAAAGGCTCTTCTGGCCGGATAAAAATCAATGACCTTGCGCGAAAAATCCTGCTTCCGTTTGTAGATCTTCCACTTGGTATCGAGCGGCTGGAAAAGATCGGTAAAATCGCCGATACTCTCCGCGGTACCCAAAAACAGGAGGCCTTCCGGCTCCAAAGCATAATGCAGCAAGGGGATGATCTTTTTCTGAAGCGCGGGGGCCATGTAAATCAAAAGGTTTCGACAACTCACCAGATCCAGCTTTGAGAAGGGAGGATCCTTGATGATGCTTTGCGGCGAGAATACGACCATGTCGCGAATCTGGCTTTTGACCCGGAACACGCCCTTCTCCCGGGTGAAAAACTGCTTTAACCGCTCGCTGGAAACATCGGCGCCAATGCTCTCGGGGTAAACGCCTCTGCGAGCGGTATCGATAGCCTCCTCATCGATATCCGAGGAGAAAATCTGCACATTGAAACGTTTGTCGAGTTTTCCCATGAGCTCGGCAATCACAATGGCCAGCGAATAGGCCTCTTCGCCGGTAGAGCAGCCCACTACCCAGCAGCGAAGAGGAGTGTCGCTTTTCTTGTCCTGCAGCAATTTCTGAAGGCCCTCTTGTCCCAACGCCTTGAATGCCTCCGAGTCCCTGAAAAAGCTCGTCACTCCGATCAACAGGTCTTTGAACAGCGCTTTGATTTCTCCTGGGGTTTTTTGCAGGAAAAGAAGGTAGTCGGAGAGACTGTCAAGCTGATGAACCGCCAACCGGCGTTCGATTCTGCGCTGAATGGTATTGGGCTTGTACTGTGAAAAGTCATGGCCGGTGATGTTGCGAATCAGGGCAAATGCTTTGGTAAGTTGTTGTTGCGTACCTTCTTCAGACATCGCTACCTTTCCCGGCTCATTTAAAAACGGATGCTTGATATACCCGAGAAGGGTTGCCGGCATTTTTTCCACAGGGACGATGAAGTCGACCAGGCCGGTGTCAATAGCGCTCCTGGGCATACCGTCATACTTGGCGGTAGACGGGTCCTGGACCATGACCATGCCGCCTTCCCCTTTGATCGCCTTGATTCCCAGAGTCCCGTCCGAAGCCGTTCCCGACACAATGATTCCGATGGCTTTTTCCTTCCGGTCCTCGGAAAGGGAACGGAAGAAGAAATCAATGGGCATATTGACCGGGCCGCTTCTGACCGGTTCCATGAGATGAAGACTGCGGTTGAAAATGGCCACGTTCTTGTCGGGAGGGTTGAGATAGACGCAAGCCGGCGAAAGGCGCATGCCGTCCTCGATTTCCATTACGGCCATGCGGGTATGTTTGGCCAGCAATTCGGCCATGATGCTTTTGTGCTGTGGGCTGAGGTGCTGGATGATCACAAAGGCGATGCCGGAATCCGGCGACATATTGGAAAGAAAAGTCCCGATGGTCTCCAAGCCTCCGGCCGAGGCCCCTATGCCCACCACCGGGAAACTGCCATCGTTCTTTCCAGTTTTCTGCTCCGGCCTTTTTTCAGGTGCACCTCGCGCAGGCGCTGATTTACCTTTTTTGGATAACACCATCATTTTACCTGCATTATACCTTGTTGGAAAGAACTTCAAGCTATTATTATATAAGATTAAAATCCTATACGCAACGCAGTAAATCAAGATTTGAAAAGAGAAGCCAGCTCGGAGAAAGAAGGTCTCTTCGTCACAAAAAATGCAATTGACGTAACAAGAGAAAATTCAGCAGTTAGAAGAACTTACTTTCAAGACACTCCAAATAATTGAGCAAAAATCCTCCTAATGCAGATAGCTTGCCACGACCCAATCTTAGCGGTACTTGGTTACTCCCATATATCTGAATTATATCTCATACTTGTATGATAATCTATTTTTCTCTGTTAACCTCAGAAAAAGGAGGAAGCACCATGCAAGTATCGAAGGCAATAGAAATTTGGCTGGAGTACCACAAATCCAACTCAAGAGAAAACACCCACAAGGCCTATCAGGTTGTCCTTTCCAATTTTAGCCGGGAATTTGGAGAGAGGGATG
>CAZEGG010000256.1:0-5519 GCA_964511755.1 uncultured Desulfobacteraceae bacterium
CAAAGCCGACGATGTTTCCTTTCGCGTCCTGCATTTCAAAGGGCTGATAGCCGGCCTCCAATCCGACCAGGAGCTGGCCTCTTTTGACGATCTCTTCGAGAGCTGACGCCTTGGCTATATCTTCCGATGTCAGCGCCATGGCGGTTCCCATGGAAAAACTCACTGCCAGTACCAGGGTAAGAAGCAAGAATAGTATCTTTTTCACTGTTCACGAACCTCCTTTTTCCAGATTAGAATTGTAAAAATCAGCGGGCATGGACCTGCCCTTCGGATGGATGTTTCCCCGGGTTCACCTCCTTTCTCTCTTTTTTGCTGTCGTGCGTCTCAATCGCTGTAACTCAGTGATCAGGTGGGACTATGTCTCCCCGAGTGGTGACCATCTCGTTTCAACCGCTGTTCTTTATCAGCGGGAAGGCGTTGCGCATCCGCAGATGCCTTTCGGGCGTGTAAAACCCTCGACACAAGGGTCTTGGTCTCTCAGTAAAAACATGAAGGCACATTATTTGAAGTCGACCGCACATGCGCCTGTTATGAAGTTCTCAATTTGTGGCTGGTCGTTTTTTATTACTAATAAATTGTCCGAATGTAAACAATTATTATCGCGTTTAGCACATGGCCGCACAGCAAAAGGCAGCTCAGTGCTCACGCCGGTCCGCCGGAATGACCTTTGCCGCCTTGCCGGAAACACTCGCCAAAAAATCAAGATAGTGCCCATCCACAAACAGAATTTTGGCACGAGCGAGTTTCCAATCCAGAAATGAGATATCTTTTACAAGATCAAGGAGATCCAGGGATTACGCGGAGACGTACTTCAGTACGCCGCACAAGTGATCCCACAGATTGACGATGAAATTGTGAAAAATAGCCATTTATGGATGGAAACAAGGTATTACCGATGCCAAGATATTCCTTTCACTTGACTTCTCAAGTTGCTAAAGTTCAAGCTGAGAACCGGGAGAAAAGGTCCGGATCCGGAGAGCCCGGCTTTGGGCTACTCTCGGAAGGGCCTCGTTGGTTTCCGCATCTTCAGAGTGACTAGAGTGACTTAGAATGCCTAGAGTTGAGGAATTTTTCCCATTAAATTAGAAGGGAAAAGCCGTGCTTTCCATAAATTCTAGATCACTTCATCACCTTGGCTTTCGGAGGATCGAGGAAAATGGCTATAAAAATCTACGCTGTCGGCGGCACCATAGACAAGGTCTATTTCGATCAGAAAAGCGAGTACCAGGTGGGTGAACCCGAGATTGCCGACATCCTCAAAGAGGCGAACATTACCTTTGAGTACGATTGCGAATCCATCATGAGGAAAGACAGCCTTGATCTCACGGATGCAGACCGCCAGTACATCCTCGAAACCATACAGGCCGACAAGAGTGAGCGTATTCTGATAACCCACGGAACCGACACCATGGTGGAAACTGCCCAAAAACTCGAGAGTATCACGGACAAGGTGATTGTCCTCACCGGGGCTATTTCCCCTGCCAGGTTCAAAACGACCGACGCCCCGTTCAATGTGGGGTTTGCCGTGGCCGCGCTCCGACTCCTGCCTCCCGGCGTCTATATTGCCATGCACGGACGCATCTTCAATCCCCACAAGGTTGTCAAGAACAGGGAACTCAACCGCTTCGAGGAGCTGTGAGTACCTGCCGGCGGCCTCCATCGTGCTCGCAAAAAGTATCGCTGTGGCCCCGGCCCACGCCACTTTAAAGCACCTTCTTGAAACACCCGGGACCTTGGAGGGCCAGGGCGCTCCTTTCCGGCGGCAATATATTTCGCCTCGATTCATGGGACGGCGCCAATATTCTGCGAGGGCCCTTGAGCAACATCAGGGAACCGGGTCAATTTTCCGGAAGGTCGTCCGACGCGCCTGGCTGGGACGCGAGCATCTTGAAAGCAGGCTCTAACACACCCCTGCATCTTTCATATTGCTCTTTCAGAAACGAACCCCCTGTCCCTCCCTCCGCTCCATCCACAGCTACGCTGAAAATACGCAATTTTATGCAACAAACCTTCGCGGAAGAGAAGGGGCACGGGGATCTTTTTGCAGACACGATATCTTTTCTTTGCTGGGAACATGCGTACCTGCGGAGCCAGGGCGTGCCGGCGAAGTCATGAAGTCTTTACCATGTACTACGAGGGAACAAGGTAACTGATAGAACCCTCCGGACGCCTTGCTGAGCAACTGTCTCCGCCGCCAGCGTGAGGCACCCATCGTGTTCGCAAAAAGTATCGCTGTGGCCCTTCATCCCGTCACTTCAATGCACCATGGAAAGGCGTATTGAACAACAGAGAGGGACACGGAGAATGACCTTGCGCCCTACGCCTTACGCCCTACGCCTCATCTGCCGAGCTCTTCCCAGAGCTGCCAGAAGGTGGGGAAGGACTTTTTCACGCACTCTTCATGGGAGATGACGATGCGGGGGACCCGAAGGCCCACTACGGCAAGGCTCATGGCAATGCGGTGGTCGTCGTGGGGGTCCAGAACCGTCCCTTTGAGAGGCTGCCCGCCCTCAATGATGAGACCGTCGTCCAGTTCCTTCACACGCGCCCCGAGCAGGCCCCATTCCCGGGAAACGGCTGCGAGCCGGTCACTCTCCTTGAGCCGGAGGTGAGCCGCATTCCGAATGACTGTTTTTCCCCGGGCAAAAAGGGCCACCGCTGCCAGCGTGGGAACCATGTCCGGCATGGCCCCCATGTCCGCTTCTACCCCTGTCAGCGTCCCCCCCTGAACGGTCACCTTCTCCGGCCCCCGTCTGATCCGGCAGCCCATCTGCTCCAGCACATCAAGGAAACCCACGTCTCCCTGGCATGTGGTGAACGGGTCGATATTCATGGTCGCAACACTGCCCCCGGTCACCGCTGCCGCGGCCCAGAAATAGGATGCCGCGGAGGCGTCCCCCTCGACCGCGAATGTCCGGCCCCGATAATGAACCCCCGATTTTACCCGGAAATGCTCGTATCCCTGCCGCGATATCTGGGCACCGAATGCCGCCATCACCTGCAGGGTCATATCCACGTACGGACGTGATGCAAGCCGGCCGTTTACGCGAATCTCCATATCCTTGTGCGCGTAAGGGGCCGAGAGCAGAAGGGAAGAGAGGTACTGGCTGCTTTCCTCGCCCTCGATATTCACCGGGCCTCCCGTGAGTCCTCCGGCCTCCACCAGGAGCGGAGGACATCCGTCATCCCGGAGAAATGAAATAGCGGCGCCCTGGGTCCCCAGACCCTTCGCCAGCGCGCCGATCGGCCGCTGCCGCATACGCGGGGAACCGTCCAGGACCGCCTTGCCGCGGCCCAGGCTCACAAGCGAGAGGAGGAGCCGCATACTGGTTCCCGAGTTCCCCAGAAAGAAGGGTTTTCCTTCCCCGGGGAGCGTGACTCTTCCCCCGGTCCCGGAAACCAGGAGATCGCCCTCTCGGCCGGTTATTCCCGCGCCAAGAGCCTCGAGCGCAGCCCGCGTATACCCGGTATCTTCGCAGAAGAGGACGTTCGTGAGACGGCTGTCACCCTGTGCCAGGGCGGAGGCAATAAGGGCCCGGTGACTGATGCTCTTGGAGCCCGGAATGCGGACACATGCCTTCACAACGGAACGGGTTTCGAGAGTCTTCATCTCAGGGCCTTCATGACCGCTGCCTCCATGGCCCGGACAGGGGCCGGCAGGCCGGTCCACAGGCGAAACTGCTCCGCACCCTGGTGGATGAACATACGGATGCCGGGGATAACCCGGCACCCGAGTGCGGCGGCCTTTTTCAGGAGCTCGGTTTGGAGGGGGTTATAGACGATATCCATCACCGTGTTCACCCGGACCTCCTCCGGATCCACGGGAAGCCTATCCTGGTGAGGATACATGCCCACGGGCGTCGCGTTGATAAGAATATCCATCTGCATCCCGTTGATCTCCTGAAGTGGCGTGTACTCGGCATCCAGGTCCCGCGCAAGTTCCTCGCCCTGTTTCCTCGACCGGCCGGCTATGATCACCTTTCCTCCCTGTTCCTTCAAAATATACCCTATGGCCCGCGCCGCCCCTCCGGCGCCCAGGATCACCGTGCGTTTTCCCCCGGGATGAACCACCTCCTGCAGAGCGGTCAGGGCCCCGGCGGCATCCGTATTGTATCCCGCGAGGACTCCTCCCTCGTTGACGATGGTATTCACCGCGCCGATCTTTCCGGCCAGGGGATCAATGCGGTCAAGGAACGGCATGACGCTCGACTTGTAGGGAATAGTGACGGCCAGTCCTTTCATGTTCATGACCCGCATTCCCCTGATGGTACCCTTCAGGTCGGTGGATTCAAAGGTTTTGAATGCTGCGTTCAGCCCCCTTGTCCGGAAGGCGGCAGTGTGCATCGCGGGGCTCAGGGTATGCCGGAGGGGCATCCCAACCACCCCGTAGTAGTCGGTATTCTTATCAATTTTCATGGCCTGTAATCCGGTCGAATATCTCTTTCATCTCCCCTGCGGTTATCTGTCCTTCCGCCGATTCTTCCCCCTTGTCCAGGGAGGCGAATGTGAGGAATCCGCCCAGCAGAGGGGAAAGGATTCGACTGACGCGGCCCAGGGGGCCCATGCAAAACGTGATAAGAGGGATGCCGAGACGTCCTGCGAGAGGGATCAGATCGAGGACCCTGCGGTTGTCCTCAAAGACTCTGGCCCGGGTCACGATCTTGACAATATCCGCGCCGCTCGCGGTCATCTTTTCAAGGAGGGTCGCGAGGGCTTCTCGCGAAGGAGTGCCGTTGAGGATATGCCGGGACAGGATAACCTTGGAGCCGCCTCTCTTTCTCAAAAGAGGCTCCCGGTAACCCAGGGGCATGCTGAACTCCACGTCCACAAAATCCGCCCCCCTTTGAATGGCCTCCTCCACCAGCCTGACGCGCGTCGAGTAATGTGCCCTGCCGTTTCCGCCCTCCTTCCTTGAACGATAGGTAACAAGGAGGGGTCCCGGTGCATCACCGAGAAGCTTTTCCAGGTCGAACTCTTCCATGAGATCGAGACGTATCTCCAGCACCCGGGCCAAGGGCGCGGCACGCTCCATTTTTCTTCTGACCCCGGGCGTGTCCTTCGCCAGGACGGGGATGGCGATTTTCCCGACTTCCGTCATGTATCCGCGTCCCTTCCCGGGTCTGTCCCGAAGGCCTTCCACCGCAGCAGATGATCGGCCAGGACGATGGCCGCCATGGCCTCGAGAACAGGGACTATGCGCGGGATGGCGCAGGTGTCGTACCTGCCTGTCAGTCGCAGCAGAGCGGGGTTCCCCCGGCGGTCAATGGTCTGCTGGTCCACGGCAATGGAGGGGATCGGCTTCACCGCGGCCCGCAGGATAATCTCATCCCCGTTCGATATGCCTCCCAGAACCCCGCCGGCACGATTGGCTTTGAACCCGTGGGGCAGGATGGGGTCGTTGTTCTCAGAGCCGCGAAGCCGCGCCGCCCGGAAACCCGCACCGATCTCAACCCCTTTTACCGCGCCGACGGACATTACGGCCTTTGCGAGATCCGCGTCCAGCCTGTCAAAGACCGGCT
>CAZEGG010000257.1:0-5506 GCA_964511755.1 uncultured Desulfobacteraceae bacterium
GATGGGATTCTTGGCGGTAGTCGGCGCCTTTGCCTGGGCGAGAATGCCCGCCCCGTTGATATCAACAATAACGGCGTCTGTGAATGTTCCTCCGGCGTCGATCCCCAGTCCGAAAAGGGAGGCCGGATTTGCGCCGTGAGATTCTCCTCGATCATTCATGGCATTTTCCCCGTAACTGTCATGCACAAATGGCATTTTCCGGCAGTCGGATTGCTTTGGTCCTGCAATGGTGTGAGAAAATGGTGCTCTGTTTCATCATTTCATTTTTCTGCTGCATGGATGAAGTCAACAAACTGAATAATATATCAATTCGATAACGGGGGGTCCACCTTTTCCTTATCCGTTTTCAGGAGGCGACTTTATTTCCTTTTCTGGGAGACCAACAGAAAGAGTAAAAGCCCGCGATTAAAAAAACTGGTTGATGCTCGGTAGCCAGATTTACGTTGAAAATGCGAACAATTATTCTTGTGTAATTCTCTCCAATGTCAAATTTCAAAATCCAAATGTCAAATCAATGCCCAATGCCAAATGACCAAATCCGGCGAAATATGCCCTTATGTTGCGTCCCGTCGTCCATAGCGGGACAGCAGGGCGGGTGTGATATTTTTTGACGTTGAGACATTTGAATTTCATTTGACATTTGAACTTTGGTATTTGTCTATTTCCGGTTTACTAGATCGGGGGTTTTTATCATAGAAATTCAGACGGTCGCGCGGTATCATAAAACATTTAAGATAGGGGAGGAAGATTTTGTAATGCCCGTTTTGAGCGAGATAGAAATAGAACTTGACGCAAGGGAAGTGGTTCTTGCCCTCCATCGGGGACAAAAGGCGCCGGAGGCGCTGATAGAGGAAACCAGGATTGCCATTAACCAATCGAAGAACCTGATTCATCCGCGGGCCGTCTACAAATGGATACCGGTCAGGGAAGTAAAAGGAGAACAGGTAGCGCTGACCCGAAGAAATGGGGAAGGGGACGCTGTTCTCCGGCTGGGTCCCCACGCTGATCTGCTGGCAAAGGCCGAATTGGCACTCGTCAGCATCGTCACGATCGGCGGCCGGCTGGACGAACATGTTGAAGAACTCAACAAATCCGGCAAGCTTCTCGAAGCGTACCTGACCAACAGCGTCGGCGTAGTGGCATTGGGAGAAGTAGGCAAAGCCATTCGAAAATACGCGGAAGAGGAAGCGGCTTCGCGGAACTGGGGAGTGAGTGCGTCCCTTGCGCCGGGATCTTTGCGTGGCTGGCCGATGGAAGGCCAGTTTTCCCTTTGTGCCCTGATCCCGTCAGATGAAATTGATGTGCGCCTGAATGAAAGCGGGGTGCTTGTCCCTTTCAAGTCTGCCTCGAGCCTGATTGGCCTGGGCGGGGGATACCGATCAAAAAAGGTCGGTTCCGTGTGCCGTTTCTGTATGCGTGCGGAAACGTGCTGGCGACGAAAAGAATAGAGACGGGAATCGTTCCCGCATACGGGGGAGGAAGAAAAATGTATGATCGGATGCAGACATTTACCAAGGAAGAGTTGACCAGCCTTCATGATGCTTCGATGGATCTTCTGCAGACTACCGGAATTGCTTTCAACGAGGAAGAGGCGTTGGAGATATTCAGGAAGAACGGCTTTCAGGTGGACGGCAAAACCGTTTTCATGACCGAAAAGGATGTACGGAAGGCCCTCGAGACCACCCCGAAGCGGTTTACCGTTACGGCACGGGATTCCAAGAAGTCGGTGGAGGTCGGTGAAGATGATTTCGTTTTGGCGCCGGCCTATGGCCCCCCGTTTGTTGCCATGCAGAACGGAGAACAACGGAAGGCGACGATGGAGGACTATGATAACTTCTGCAAACTGGTTCAGACGTCAAAATCCTTTAATATGAACGGCTTCATGATGGTGGAACCCTCCGACGTGCCGGCGGAAACAGCCCATCTGGACATGCTTTTTTCCAGTATCGTACTCTGCGATAAACCGTTCATGGGCAGCCCCGTATCCAATATGGGCGCCCGGGACTGCATCGACATGGCCGGAATGGTCTGGGGAGACAAAGAGAAGCTGAAAGAAATGCCGGTCACGGTTTCACTGATCAATTCCCTTTCCCCGCTTCAGTTTTCCCAAGAGATGGCCGGGTCATTAATTGAACTTGCACGATACGGGCAGGCCTGTGTTATAGCCTCCTTGATTATGGCAGGCTCTTCCGGGCCGGTCACTCTGGCCGGCGTCCTTGCGTTGCAGAATGCAGAGATCCTGGCGGGGGTCGTACTGAGTCAACTGGTGAAGCCGGGTGCCCCGGTGATTTACGGTTCCACATCATCCGCCATGGACATGAAGACGGGCGGTCTTTCCATAGGCGCACCGGAACTCTCCGTTGTGGTATCGGCAACCGCCCAGATGGCGAGGTATTACAATCTGCCCAGCAGGAGCGGGGGGGCGCTCACGGACGCCCACGTCCCCGACGCTCAAGCGGCCCTGGAATCCGCCATGGCGCTTGTGACGGCGGTGCGGAATGGGATCAATTTTATACTCCACGCCGGCGGCATCCTGGGTTCGTATATCTCGGCAGGCTTTGAGAAATTTCTCATCGATGAAGAGACCTGCCTTATGGTAAAGAAGATTGTGCAACCGATTCAGATCACGCATGACAGCATCGATGTGGAAATGATTAAACAGGTGGGAATCGGCGGCCAGTATCTGACCCAGCCCAAGACATTTCAGCTCTGCCGAACCGAATTTTTCTTGCCCGGACTGGTGAACCGGAAGAACTACGCCGGCTGGCGTGATGAAGGAAGAAAGAGCCTTGATGAAACAGCCTCCGAAATGGTAAACGAACGGCTCGCTTCTTATGAAAAACCCGATATCGACCCTGGAATCGAGACCGACCTTTTAAAATTTGTGCGGAGAAAAAAGAACGGAAAATAGCTTCTGTCTCTGCGGCCCCCCGTAGCTCCGGTAAAAAGAGCCTACTCATAAGGGGTGTCCCTAAGGTTGAACAGAACATCATTTTCCCAATAGCATTGTTCCAGCTTTTTCTGGTGCTCCTTCAAGGTATCCCCTTGCCGGCTGGCAAGTTCGTGAACCAGGTAATTAATCAGGCAGCATAAGGATGTTGGGCTGCCCAGGTAAGGAATATGCTTGGAAGGCGCAACGAGCTGATAGTCGGCAAACTGAAGTATGGGACAGGAGGCACTGTCAGCAATCACGATCAGGGTCTGTTCCAGATGCTTAACCAGTTTACCCAATCGAATCATCTCGTTTGGATAACGCGAAGTGGCGATGATCACTGTGACACTGTCCGCCGGGGCAATGACCAGCCAGTCAATAGTCGTGCGGTCGCTCCCCTTCATTATCCGAATGTTTCCCCGGACCTTCGTCATGGTCCAGCCCATATAATAGGCCAGTGTATAGGAAAGCCTTGAACCAATGATATGAATTGGAACACGACGGCCCAGAACCTGGACTACCTTCCCCATTGCCTCAATGTCAAGAGAGTGATATAATTGTTGGAGATTATCGATCTCGTCAGATACTGTTCTCCTGAAACGGAGGGCAGAGGGTGCCTTCATATCGGAGATATCCAGCCGGTCCAACAATGTGAGATCTGTATCGACAAAGTCCCGCAACGCCTGCTGGAAATCACTGTAACGGCTGTAACCGATGCCGGCCACAAAACGCACCACCGTGGCTTCGCTGACTTCGCAAGTCCGGGCCAATTCTTTGATAGTCATAAACATCGCTTTTCGGGGTTGGGAGAGTATGAACTTTCCCAAGAGTCGCGCTTTTGGCGTTAGTACAGTGAGGTTATTCGTTATAGTCTCCATGAGGGGATGAATCTTTGGATCTGCCATCACGGCCGCCTTTCCAAAAAAATATTTATACTCAAAAGAAAAATGTATTTCAAAAGAATTCAAAAATCTCAATTTCTCTGTCGCTTCTTATTACTATAGGTTAAAGGCGTTTTCAAGTACTACAGCATGCGATCAAATTTCTTACAAATACTGTTATAGGATTGTGGCTGCGTTCTTCATATTTTGAAACAGAAAGATCTATCTTCCTTATGTGAAAAAATCTGTTAGAGGTCACTTTTTTCTTGACATAAATCGTTTCATATTTAACAAAAACTATCAAAAGTAAAAGACGTTCTCAGGTCGATGTCTGAGTTCCATGATGCCACCAAGAGGAAATGAACATGAAACTGAGCGGATTATGCGGCGGGCAGTATAGGCCTCTTTCCGAAGACGACATCGAAACCATCCATGACGCATCGCTGAAGATCCTCGAAAGAACCGGAATTGGTTATGAGCCGGGCCTGGAAAAGACCGCTGCCATGCTTGAAAAGGCCGGGGCAGCAGTGGACCATGATGGATCACGCATTCGCTTCCCCCGCACATTGATTGAGGAACAGGCGGCCAAAGCCCCCGAGAAGGTGGTGCTCTGCGGCCGAGCTGGCGAGGACGACCTGGTTCTTGATGGAAACAGGGTTCACATGGGAACCGGAGGGGCCGCCATCAGAGTTCTGGACTTGGAAACAGGCATCCGACGCGCGTCCACGCTTAAGGACATCTACGAAATTGGGCGCCTCGTTGATCGGTTGGACCATATTCACTTTTACGTGCGACCCTGTATCCCTACAGACATCCCTCCGTCATCCTATGATGTGAATGTGTTTTACGCTTGTATGAAGGCGACTCATAAACACGTTATGGCGGGGGTAAATGACATAAAGGGTCTTCGTGACGTCATTGAACTGGCTTCCATGGTGGGTTCCGATAGAGATAGCCTTCGAGGAAAATCATTTTTTTCCATCATCGCCTCCTTTGCTATCAGCCCGTTGAAACTTGACACCGCGATGACCATTATTATGCAGGAAGCAGTCCGAAACCATGTCCCGGTGGCGCTTTCCGCCGCACCCATGTCCGGATCGACCTCTCCCATGACCATGGCCGGCACCCTTGCCCAGCTCCACGCGGAACAGCTGGCCGGCATATGCATATGCCAGCTCACAAACCCCGGTGCTCCTGTGCTCTATGGGGGCATTCCAGGAATGGCCAACCTCAGATCAATGGGTTACCTGGGCGGGGCGGTGGAGTGTGGTATGATGAATGCGGCCGTCCATCAGTTAGCCCATCACGTGAAGGTGCCCAACTACAACTCATCAGGACTTTCCGATTCAAAATTGCCCGACGCCCAGGCCGGATGGGAAAAGGCGCTTACCACCCTCCTGGCAGCTATGGGAGGCTCCAATTATGTCCACCATTCCGCTGGCATGCTTGAATCAATGCTGACCGTAGCCTATGAACAGTTTGTCATAGACGACGAGATTATCGGCATGTGCTGCAAGGTCCTCAAAGGCATTGATGTTGATGCCGAACACCTGGCGGTGGAAGTGATCGAGACGGTGGGCCCCGGAGGCAACTTCATGATGTCGCCCCACACCATGGCCAACATGCGGAAGGAGTACTTCCAGGGAAACGGAGTAAGCGACCAAAGGAGCAGGGAAAAATGGGAAGAAGACGG
>CAZEGG010000258.1:0-5473 GCA_964511755.1 uncultured Desulfobacteraceae bacterium
TGATCATGACCTGTGCCTTCGGCGTTCAGACGGTCGCCAGGCAGATGAAAGCCATGGTTGTTCCGGCCCTGGATACACTTTTTATCGGCAAGGAGACGGGGCCGGGGCTGTTCGATGAGGTGTGCACCCAGTGCGGAACCTGCATTCTCGGTGAGACCGGGGGGATTTGTCCGGTAACCACCTGTCACAAGGGACTTGTGAACGGGCCGTGCGGCGGGACCAATGACGGCAGATGCGAGATTGACAGCGAAAAGGACTGTGCATGGACGCTTATCTACAATCGCCTCAAGGAATTGGGGCGGCTGGATTCCATGCGGGTCCTGCAGAAACCCAGAAACCATCAGGGAGAACCGAGCCCGGGAAAATTCAGGCTTGGGTAATGCCTTCGGGGCGGCATGAATGAGTCTGGGCTTAAAGGGGCAGCAGGATTTCTATGGGGATGTTGTTTAATGCCAAAATCCAAAATCCCAATGCCAAATCAATGTCAAATGCCTAAAAGCTGTATCTCACGCCCGGTCGGCCTGTGGCCTCCCTAGAGACACAGAGTCAACAGAGAAAAACAGTAATCTTTTGTGGTAAAGCTCTGTGATCTCTGCGTCTCTGTGTGAGATTAGGTTCTTAGAAGAGAGTCTTGGATTGTGACGAAACGACTTGTCATTCCGGCGGAAGCCGGAATCCAGTGAGCACGGTGCGTGAAATTTCTGGATGCCGGATCAAGTCCGGCATGACGACCGGAGTAGTCAGACCCCGGAAGCTGATGCCTTCCACACTGTGGAAGAGACTCACTCATTTGGATTTTGACATTGGACATTGATTTGACATTTGGGCTTTGACATTTGGCATTTGCTTGCAGGGGTTTTTGCTGCACAGCATCCTGGCCGTCCAGCTCCCAGGCTTTTTGCCATTGAGGCATTGGGATTTTGGCATTTGACATTGATTCATTGCATGGCGAGGTGAGGCATATGGTTTCTCATTTCAAGGAAGCCCTGCAGTCAGGGAAGTTCGTGGTGACTTCGGAGGTGGCCCCTCCGAAGGGCACGAACCTGGAAAAGATGGGCCACCACGTCGAGCTTTTGAAGGACAAAGTGGATGCCGTGAACGTAACGGACCACCAGAGTTCGGTCATGCGCTTCCCTTCACTCGGTGGGGCGCTCCTTGTAAAAGAGATGGGCGGAGAACCGATCCTCCAGATGACCTGCCGGGATCGGAACCGCCTGGCCCTCCAGGCTGACCTTCTCTTTGCATCCAGCCGCGGCATTCATAACGTCCTTTGTCTCACCGGCGATTCAGTGATCCTCGGAGATCACAAGGGGGCGAAAAGTGTTTTCGATCTGGACTCCAGTCAGCTGCTCGCCGCGGTCAGGCTCCTTGAAAAGGGCAGGGATCTGGGAGGAAGCGATCTTGACGGGGCCGTCTCCTTTTGCGCCGGCGCCATCGTGACGCCCGAGGCCAATCCCCTGGAACCCCAGCTCATCAAGTTCGAGAAAAAGGTGGAGGCCGGGGCCGAATTCATCCAGACCCAGGCAGTGTATGATCTCGACCATTTCAAGGGATTCATGGAGTATGCGAGGCAGTTTCCGGTGAAGGTCCTCGCGGGAATCATCCTCCTGACCTCGGCTCCCATGGCCCGTTTCATGAATAAGAATGTCGCCGGGGTGAGTGTCCCCAAGGAATTGATCGATGAGATGGCGGCGTCGCCGAAGGGGAGGGCCGTTGACACGGGGATCGCGATCGCCGGACGCATGATCAGGAGAATCCGCGACGAGAAGATGTGCGACGGCGTCCACATCATGGCCATCGGACGGGAAGAGCTTGTTCCCGCCATCATGGAAGCAGGCGGTCTGCTTTAAAGCTCCAACTTAAAAACTGCAAACTCCCAGCAGAGTTTGAATCGAAACGCCTGAGCTCTCCTCTCGCAGAGAAATGCCAAGTGACAAAATCCCAATGTCAAAGTCTTAAAAGCTCTTTCTCACGCCCGTTCGGCTGTGGCCTCACTAGAGACACAGAGTAATCAGAGAAAAACAGTCTATTTTTGTCTTAACGCTCTGTAATCTCTGCGTCTCTGTGTGAGATTAGGTTTTTGAGCGAGCCGGATACATTTTGACATTGAGGCATTTGGATTTGATTTGGCATTTGTTTATGCAGTCTTGCCGCCCAGCAGCCTGGCTGTCCAGCCTTTCACGATTTGACATTAACAAGATCGGCTTTAGAGAAGCGGCTTGAAGACCTTCTGTGGGGTGTCGAATCCGTGAAGTTGGAGAACGCTGCTATAGAGGAGTGGCAACGAGTTTCCATTTTTCCCGCCGGCCGTC
Organism: uncultured Desulfobacteraceae bacterium; assembly: GCA_964511755.1. Lineage (GTDB taxonomy): Bacteria > Desulfobacterota > DSM-4660 > Desulfatiglandales > Desulfatiglandaceae > B46-G9. The sequence goes on from CAZEGG010000258.1 coordinate 2,313, forward strand.
AGCCCGCATGACCTGCTTTTCCGCGACCGTTGACTGGGCAAGACTTCTCATGAGTTGGGTGGTAGTATGTGGTCCCTTGATAGAGGTATGCGAAAAGATCGTCCCAATCACTTTCACGACAGGGTTGCCCCCGTTGGATTGGGACCATTCGTAAACCTCGTCGATGTCTTCCTTGATGGCCGTACATTCCGATGAGAGTTCCTGCGCTCTCTTTCTCAGCTCGTCGGCTTTTTCCAGGGTCCTCTCCTGTTGATCCATGCGTTTTGCAAGCCGCTGTTCGGCCGAACGGATCTGTGAATCAAGTTCTTCAATTTTCGAGAAGAACTCGGAAACCTCGATCTCGCTCTCTTCATTTTTCAACCTCTCTGCATCTGCCTTCAGTTCTTTCTGTTCCGATATGCTTTTGTCCTGGATCTGGGCGAGGTCGGCGATTTCTCGATGCATTTCATTGGATATGGTCTGGAGTTTTTCGGCGATCCTTTCGAGTTTCCTGTATTTTTCCCTTTTCCGGGTCTTCTGTGCCTTGAGGCTTTCTATTTTTGCCCGTGCGGCGTCATCCATCCCAACGCTGAGGGAACAGGGTTTGGATTCATTCGAGCCTATCTGGTTTGCAACAATGCCGTTCTTTGAAGAGACCCTCGAATTGAAGATTTTTCCCGTCTCCATCAGGAGGGCCCCGTTGCTCAGGATGTCCGAATCAATAACTTCCTTCTGCACCACCACATCCCCGAGTACATGAATCCGGGCATCGTGAATGTATCGGGCCTTGAGATTCCCGTCTCCGCGTATAGTTGCACCGATAATGCCGCCCGTTACGGCGATATCTCCGGTGACGGTGACATCGGCCCGCAGGATTTCACCGGCGGACAGGCGCCCTCCGCTCACACGAAAGCCGTCCTGAATGCTCCCCCCAACGCTGACATCACCGTCGAATTGGACATGACCGGTTTCCAGCCCCACGTCCTTGGGTATCTGGAGTCTGGGCAGGACCGACAGCTTGCCGTCGGCGGAAAGCATGGGGAGTCCGTCCTGGGCCGCGTGCGCCCTCAGTCCGTCCTCCGACCTCACCGCTCCTTTGCCGCACCTGAGCTTGATATCTTTCGGGTGAGGAGGACGAATCTCCACTCCCAGCACATCCATCCCCGACTTCCCGGGTGTCGGAGGTTCTCTGAGGGCCAGCAGCGCGTCCTTTCTGACTTGAGGAAGGTCTCCCCGGTCACGAAAGTCAAGGGCACCTCCCTGTTTCAGTGTCCCTATCTTCAGGGGATCCGTATCAAAGAAATACTTGATAGAGGCATCTTTCCCTTCCACGGCTTTTTCCCCTCGGGCAATTTCCAGCGGGTCTTCCTGTTCCGGGAGATCCTGGAGATACCGCTCTATCTCCTCGTCCGGAATGATTCCGTGCCGTACACCGTTCTCTTCGAGAAGCTGTTTTACCTGCTCAACTGTGTAACCGGAAGACTCGCCTTTCGGAAAATCTATGACGGCGGACATGTGATCCTCCGAAAGAGAGATCTGCACTGCACCGGAGTCCGGTGTCGCTTCGTCTTCTTTGCCTGTAGCCGTGCTTTCCGGTACCTCCTTGTCTTCAGTTGGCCTCTTGGGAGGTACTTGGTCATGGATGGATCCCGCAGGGAGGACAAAACTGGTCCCGCACTTCTTGCACACCGCCTTCTTCCCCTGGTATTCGGGCGGTATACGGTATTTGCTTCCGCACGTGGGGCACACTGCTATATGGCCTTTTTTTTTGTCCATTCACACTCATATTCGGTTTTCAGCTTAAAAAACTTAAATAGAGCTACGCCTGATTTGTCACTTCTTTATGACGGAAGGCACGTCGAAACAATCCTGGATAGCGCGGATGGCCGCCTCGATCTGCGGCGCGGGGACGACTCCCGACAGAGAAGCCACCGAGCAGCTCAGGGCGAGAGGGTCGAGCCCGGCCCGGTGGAGAGCGGCGAAGAGTTCATACGCCAGCCCATATCGATCGCCGAAGTGGGGGCCGTTCATCGAGAAGAGTGCCACGGAAGGAGATTCAATGAGAATGGCGTCGGGAAGCCATCTCCTGGCGGAAAGGGAAAGGTCAGCCTGCAGATCCCGATGGATGCAGAAGAGCATCCTCGCCTCGCCTTCGGTTCTCGCGGGAGAGGTGATCAGGAAATTGAGGTGAAACCCCATGTGTGCAAGATCTTCAAAGACGAGACCCATGGCCCCGTAGTATGATCGTTGAAAAAGGACTTGAAGGAGCGTCAGGTTGTCCTGCCATTCGAGACAATAGACCCTTGGCCGCTTCTCCTGGTAAGCCGCAACGATTTCCTTGTGGAGTTCCTCTTTTCCTTTCTGGGCAAGCTTCCAATCGGCGGGGGTCCGGTACGCCCCGAACTGGAAAGGTTCGAAAAGAGCGCCTGCCGCCTTATTCAGGATGGATTCGCGGAGGACTGCTGAGATAGCAGACTGCGAGTGGGCCAGTGCATGAAAAGATATGTTCTTTTCTCCGAATGCCTGGAGCAGGGCAGCGATGATATTGGGATCGTTCCGGTGAGGGAAAAGGGAGAGGATAGCGTCCTTATTTCCTCCCGAATTTTCCTGGCCTCGAAAGCCCTTGAGAATCTCTCTGGTTTCCCGGACCCTGCCGGCCTCCACCGTCATTTGAAGGCCCACTGTCTTCTCTTGATTGTCGCAGATGAGAAAAGGGATGTTTATTTTCCGGGCTGCCAGGCCATACAGCATTTCCACGAGACGGAGATTATTTCCCTTGGGATAAATAAGGGAAATCTCTCTTATCTCTTTCAGGACCTTGAAACCACCGAGTCTCTTGGACGCATCCGGCAAGGCCGATCCCCTCGGCTGCTACAGCAGACTGCTTACGATGTTCCACAAGCCTTCAGTGTCAATTGGTTTCGAGATGTAGTCATCCGCCTCGGTCGACATCCCGTCCGCGTGAGTGTACTTGGTGGTCGGCACCGCTTCTCCAACGGCGGTAAGAAGCACCACGGGAATGTCCCGTGTTTCCGGCCCCTTTTTCAATTCGGCGCAGAGAACATACCCATCTTTCCGGGGCATCATCACATCGAGGATGATAAGATCCGGACGACGCTCCTTGATGGATTCTTCTCCTTCAACGCCGTCATAGGCGCGGCCCACCTCACATCCTTTGCTTT
>CAZEGG010000259.1:0-5462 GCA_964511755.1 uncultured Desulfobacteraceae bacterium
TCGTCACGGAATCCGGGCCGCTCGCTGGAAGGATGGTTATCAATACAGTGTCGCCGGCCTTGGCGCCCTTGTCGTCAGTTACGGTCAAAGACACGGTGTGCGATCCAGCACTGAATTCACACTCGAGGGAAACACCATTCCCCAGGACCTCCCCGCCTTCTTTCCATTCATAGCTTTCAATGGTTCCATCAGGATCAAAAGATCCCCGCCCGTCCAATACAACCAGTTCTGTTCCGTTGTCGTCACTGTCCGTTAACTGATGATCCTCACCCGCATCTTGCGAATCGAACGGTTTTGCGGCTGCATCCCGGGGCGCGAGGCAAGAGGCGATTTGCGAGAAATGTGAATGGCAGAAATGGTCTTGTTGAATCATGCGGAATGCAACTGAGTTGTTGTTTGGATTCTATAGAAGAAGAGAACGGAAAGCAAGCAAAAGACAGGTTAGGGGTAATGGGTGAAGGGGAAAAACCGAAGGACGCAGGGACGATCGCTGCGCTCGGACGAGAGATGGGAAAAGACACAAAAGACAGGTAATGGGTTATGGGTAATGGGTTAGGGGAAAAGACGAGGGAAGGGATGGAAAAGGCGGGTAATGGCTACCGGCTCCGCTCCTGGTGGGAGTTCTCCCTCTTTTCCACGAGCCTCCCTGCGAGGTATTTGTGAATGACACTAGACACAAGTGTCTGGTAAGGCATACCTTCCTTCAGCGCTCGAACCTTCAAAGCGATGAGGTCCCTTTCTGCGATCCGAACGTTCATTCGCTGAGTCTTCGCGACAGTCGCATCAGCGATGGATTTTGCTGCTGTAATCTCCGCATCCAGGTTTTGAACAGACCTCCACTCTCCCTTCTCAACTGAGCGCGAAAGTTCTCTTTCTTCTTTATCAAGGTTAACCATGGCTACTTTTCCTTTCGAAGATAAATTTTTGTATATTTTCGACTTGGGAATATGGTCTTTAGAAACCGTTCGTTCCCGATGTCTGCAAATGGGACGATGTATGCGTACTGATTCACAGAGACCACATATAGCTTTTGACCTTCATATTTCTCTTGGTTGGGGTGTTCAAGTACATCGAGCAGGCGCCCATCCTCAATTGCCAATACTACCTCTTCGAAGGACACCCTCCTTTCGATTTGGAGCTTCCTATTTTTCTCTTCATCCCAATTGAAGATCATAATTTTGTATTTTGCCAAGATGTGTGCCGAATGTCAACAGGGAGAAAACAGGAGGTTGTGAGAATGGGGAAAAAGATGGGAAAAGACAGGTTAGAGGTGATAAAGGTAGGTTAGGGGTTCGGGGTGATGGGTGATAGGTCATGGGTTATGGAGGAGGGGAAAAGCTGAGGGACGAGGGACGATTTCAAGCCAGGTGGCAGGGTTTTGGGGGTCAGGGGCGGATGGCGGCCAACTGGAGCCGGTAGATGACGCCGCCGTACATTGCGGCCCCTGTCATCAACAGGGTCTCCAGGATGTCCGAGCCAAGGAGCGGCGGGTACGACCTTGCCGCGACAAAGGCCGCTGAACAGCCCAGGGCGAGGGGGAAGGTCCATCCGAGGGCTGCCGCGCCTGATTCTCTTTTCCTGCCCCGCATCTCTGCGAGCATGTAGCCGAAAAGCGTAAAAGCGCCGATCACCTCGATGAAACGGAAGGTGAAGACAATTCTCTGATTAAATGCGAGCTCCTGAAAGTGCATTCCCACCTCCCAGTTCTGAAAGGGGACCGTGGTCGGCCAGAGGGCCAGGAGCAGCAGGTAAATGCCATAAAGGGGCATGAGCACCCTGAGGGTTGACAGCTCAAATCTCATCTCAGCCGTTTCCCTGTGGATGAGAAGCCGGGCCGGGACCTGCACCAGAACGGCAATGACGATTCCGATGCCTGCCGTCTCCCACGGGAAGTTCGTCAGGCTGGGAAGAGAGGCCACAACGAACCAGCTTGCGGCGAAAAAAGACAACTTGTTCGGGGTAAAGCGTGCGTCCTGCTCCAGCCGGTGAACGCAGACGGAGACGAGCACGCCTGATCCGAAAAGAGCAAGCAGCAGCAACAGCACCAGGCGTGCTGATTCACTGCCGGTGGACAGGCCGTTCAGCCACATCAACGGAATAAGCAGATACACCACGTTCATCAAGGGCAATTCGAGCGAAAAGAGCCGGATGGGATACTCCTCTTTCGACCCTCCTGCAAGCAATCCATACACCACCGCACCCAGCCAGGCACCCAGGCCGTTCGTCACCACATCGACAACCGAACAGTACCGCCCGGGTATGAAAATCTGGGTGAACTCGATCGCCGCACTCAGAAGAATTCCCAGGCCCAAGGTTTTCACGCAGAACCGATCTCTGTTTTTTCCCCGGCTGAGCCTGAAGAGAAATCCTACGGGGAGGAACAGGAATACGTTGGTAATCATATCGGGGGCGTCGGTTGACCATCCGACATGAAATCCGGCAGGTATCCTGAAGGTGAACGGGATAAGCGTGATGAGGATCACCACGGCCGTCATGTAGATGAAAAGCGCAGAGGTGAAAGCGGATTCCCTGAGGTGTTCCATTTCCATGGATCTATTCAAGTTCGTCATTCGGAGGAGTCTAGAAGTGCCGGAGGGAGCCGTTCACAAAGAGTTCCCAGCGCGTCAGCTCTTCCTTCCGCTGCGCCTCGGAAGGCTGCTGGGTTTCAGGAGGGGTTGCTGGCGGCTGTTGTTCCACTGCTTGCGATTCTTCCTGCTTCTTTTTCTCTTCAGGAAGGGTAATGAAAGAGCCTTTGAAGAGCCCCACCGCCAGGGCCTTTCTCGGCCGGAGATAGACCCGGGTTTCCTTTTCCTTAATTCTCACGGTGTGCCATCCCGCTTTCACGTCTGTAAGCCAGAGGGGCGTGTTCCCCGCATTCTTCCCGTCCAGGAAGACCTGGAGCCTAGGGGGCTCGCTGAACACGGTCAATCTCCCTTGTTCTTGAGCCTTGCCCTGCAGAGTCTGCGTGGGGGCAATCAGGTCTGAGGCGAGGCTGACGGAGCCGAGCATGCATACCAGGAAAGCAAGAAGCGCGGCGCAGGCTGTTTTTTTGAAGTCTGTTCTCACAGATCGGCTCCTCCTGTGAATATATCGTTGCCGAATTTTTTGATTATACACCATTCTTTAAAAAGGGAAAAGCAATGAAAAGCAATCACGAATCGGGAGCGAAAACCCTGATCTGTTTTGTGGGACCCTACAGCCTGCAAAACAACCTACTGGCCTCCATCCTGCGAGAAGAATCAGATTCCCTGGAATGCAGGCTCATGGAAGAATTGTCCGAAGAGGTAAAATTCGGCGCGGAGCAGAAAGTCCTTGTCCTGCTTGACAGTCAGAACAGGGATCCTTTTGGCGAGGCCGGCATTATGAACAAACTCCCTGAGTATGTACTGAAGAAATGTCCCGTGGCCCTGTTCAATGTTCCCGCTGGAAACGGAAGCCGGGAGAAAGCGTTGCGGTTCGGCATCCACGGGATTCTCTTGACTACCGATTCTCCCAAGGATTTTGGAAAGGCCATCACTGCCATCTTATCAGGAGACCTCTGGTACCCCAGAAAAGCAATGGCTCAATACGTATTGAAAAATTCGAAACTATTTCTGCCTCGGAGCAGAGAAAATGCTCGTCTGACACCGAAAGAAAAAGAGATTTTACTGAGTCTCGCTTCGGGGGCCAGCAACGAGAATATCGCTGACGAACTTCTCATAAGTCAGCACACGGTGAGGACACACCTCTACAGGATCTTCAGAAAGTTAGACGTGACAAACCGAACGCAGGCCACCCTGTGGGTCGCGAGGAACATGTCGGCCCGCTGAAATACAAAACTTGTTGCATGGCGTGAAAGATTGTTCTGAGCGCCGATAACAACAGAGCTTATTCCCAGCTCCTCCCCAGCCCTCTGGGCGCCCTCTCCTTTCCCACCACCCTCCCAGAGCGAAAGCCACCCTTTGATCCCCCCGTCTCAACTTTTTTCCTGACTCCTTCCCCGGCACGCCCAACTGAACAACCCTCGCCTTCAAGGCGAGGGGTTTCAACCATCCCTGATAGGGACACTAATAGAATTTCTAATGAAAGGCAGAGTCGTCACGACTCTGCCTTTGTCTTTCAGCCTCCAATGTCAAATATACTATTGATAATCTGTCGTTTCTGGCTCCACTCAAAACTATAAACTACGATACGTAGTCTTCACTTATCCAGAAGTGAAAGAGACGCCATTTTCCGCTTAGGTTTCCTACCTGCCGTCACAGGACACGGTGTTGCATCAAAGTTTTCTTCCGTGACTTACACGCCATTTCAGCCAGGGTTGTCCTCGGCTCCCATTCGGGTATTCGGTTTTCAAAGAGCGATACCCTGGTCTTTCTATACCCAAAATCAGAAAAGCGATTCTAAGGCCGTTCTACGCAGATATAGATTGATTTGAGTGTCCATTGTAAATTGCATTCGCAATCACCATTGTTAGCCCATCGGAAGAACCGTGTAAACTCGTTCTATAAGTGGCATCGTTTTACTTATTTTAGTGGTAAACAATTATATACTTCGTTTGCTTCCGCTCTTGAGTGCCCACTAAGTATCCGAAATTATTAGACGTGTATCTGATTGCTAGTTTGGCCCGAATCTTGCTCAATATATTTGTGGATAACTAAATGTTGATCGACCTCCAAGCCCCATGAGGGCAGTGCTATGGAGTTCGCTCTCAATCAAATTTCCGGCATCTCTTCTCAATGGAATACCCTCATTAGTGAGTTAGGCAACTTCACAATCCTGGGTGTACATGCTGTCCTCATTGACCGAGGCACAGGCATGATTTATGACACCGACTAGGCCATCACTTGGCTTCAGGATGTAAACTATTCTCAGACGTCAGGGTATGATGCTGATGGGGAAATGACCCTGAATAAAGCTATGGAAGAGGAAGAATAAGCACAGATAGCCGTATCATCGTGAGAAAAGGCACTTCAAAATTGACCCTTGGCTCAGACCCCAGGGAGATATTTTCGGTTAATCAAATGACTCTCAAAACGAAAGGAGAATGAGCATGAAAAAAGCGATGATGATTATGGTATTGGCAACAGTCCTGGCGTCAGGAATGTTTATCCAAACGGCTTATGCAGATCCTAGCTCACCAGCATTTACAGGGGTGTACGCGGACAGCTTCGGGTACATGTACTACGCCGCACGAGTTGTGCTTCCTTATCCTATTTCGCGGCCTATGATTTACTCAGTTACAGCGGTTATCTATGACTCCCCAAGCCTCATTATCTCAATGTACGCTGGTGAAGTGGTATTATCGTATATGGTCGGGGGGTATGCCGATGTCATGTATCTTATAGGGCATTGATGTCATGCATTCATGCATGAGGGATCAGGGATATAGGCTGCTGTGTTAACCAAATAACAGCGAAGAAAAGAGACTCAGAGTCAGCGACCTCCGGCATAGCCGGAGGCTTGAAATATGTGAACCGCTCGAA